>NZ_JBEHGL010000003.1:0-192755 GCF_040225085.1 Streptococcus jiangjianxini
CGGTCTTTTAGAACAGCATAAGCAACCTTAACTTCTAACTTCATATCCTTGTAGCGATCGCTCTCAAACAAAAGTTTTGGAAGTTTATAGTAACGTTCTGACGTCTGGTAGTGATTTGCGGTAATACGTTTCATGATTGTCCCTCCAACACTAATAGAGCAACATTTCCTATGTCATCAAACTGGATTAAGCCAGACTGTTCCATCTCAGTAATTAACTGAGTTGCTATTTCAATATTAATTCCCATGATAGCCATGAGATGGCACATCACAATTTGTCGTGATGACTGTTCTTCCTTTTGCATCATTACCTCCTGAAAATAAAAAAGCGAGAACACCTATTAAAATGTTCTCGTTTACTTTGATATATCTAATCTTTGTGTCTTCCACAGACAGGCGAGATAAAAACGCTAACTTCTATCTCTTTTTTTGGGACTTTTTTTAGACCTCCAAGACCATCTGGAACAAACACAAAATGCTTAAAAAACTGCTTAAAATCAAGGATTCTCAGCATTCCTTCTTTTGTAGTTTCACTACAGCCTCTGTCCTTGCTGTATGGGGAAACATATCCACACTTTGAATATACTCAACATCATAAACTTTCGTCAACTGCACCAAATCACGCGCCAAGGTTGAAACGTTACAAGAGACATAAACCATTTTTTTCGGTTGGTATTTGACAATGGTTTTCAGGAGTGCTTCATCTAAACCAGTCCGCGGTGGGTCCACAACAAGGGCATCTGCTCGATAGCCGTCTTGATACCATTTGGGAATGATTTCTTCTGCTTTTCCTGCTTCGTAGTGAGTGTTGTCAAATCCCATGCGGCGCGCATTTTCTTTCGCATCTTCAATAGCTTCTGGGATAATATCCATACCGCGCACGCTTTTCACTTTATCTGCAAATGCAAAACCAATCGTTCCAACACCACAGTATGCATCAATCAAATGATCTTCAGGCGTCACATCAAGAGCCTTGACAGCCTCTCCATAAAGAACTTCCGTCTGCTCTGGATTCAATTGATAAAAAGCTCTTGGAGATAGCTGGAAACCATAATTAAGAACTTCTTCTTCAATGGTGTCCTGACCCCAAAGTATTTCGGTGTCTTGACCATAAATCTCACTGGATTTTGAGGTATTAAGATTAAAGGCGACTGTTTTTATCTGAGGATACACAGCAATCAACTCTTTAATGAGAGCAGTTAAATTAACCCACTTGCTAGCAATGAAGATGATTTGAATCTGATCAGTAGCTTCTGCCTTACGAACCATGACTGTCCGAATCCCCTGAATTTTGCGCTCATTGTAGATAGGCACTTTGTATTTATCCAAAAGATTGGTAATCTTGTTAATGATTGCCTGTGTCAGCTGATCCTGCACCAAACAGTCTTCCAGAGAAACAAGTCGATGGCTACCTTCTGCATAGAGTCCTGCCTTGACAGAACCGCCAAAAGAGCGGGTTTGAAACTGCAATTTAGCACGATAATGTTGCGGTTTATCCATACCCAAGGTCGGACGTATCTCATAGTTTTCATATCCTGTTGGTTTAAACTTCTTAAGAGCTTGTTTGAGTAAATCTACTTTGAAATCAAGTTGCTTGTCATAGCGCAAATGCATGATTTGACAACCCCCACAAGCTTCATAGATGGGGCATTGGGGAACAACTCGGAACTTGGATTTTTTATTAATGTCTAACAACTTTGCTTCGACAAAATTACGTTTAACAGAAGTCACCTGACAAAAGACTTCCTCGCCTTTTAAGGCTCCACGTACAAAGACCAGAGTTTTCTTATAAAAGCCAATCCCTTCGCCATTGATCCCCATACGCTTGATTTTCAATGGAATCCGCTGTTTAACTTGTAGAGTGCTCACAATGAAATACAACTCCTTTCTCCTTGAGTTTCTTAATTGTTGTTGGGCCAATTTTAGGGATTTCTTTAAATTCGGCTTCCGACCATTCTTCAATATCTGAAACGTATCGAATACCAAAACTGGTCAAGGTATTTAATTGAGCACTACTAAACACTCCCAACTCTTCAATAAATGGCGGCTCTTCTATCTCTAGTAATTGCTGAATAACAGCCATAATGTAATGACTAGAAGGAACTAAGATAGCCAAAAATGAGCTTAAGGAAACATAGACAGCTGTCATGCTATTAACTTGATATGAGTCTATAACACTAGCTTCCATGATGTCTTCCAAAGGCATAGTCGGGCGGTTACAAAATTGAAATAAACCATCCACTTGGTATAGCCACTTATCCAGTATATCTCTGGCAGATTCTTCCTGACCAGCCAAGATACAGGAAACTATATAAGGAATAGCCATCATCAAATCTCCTTGATGATAGTCCTTGCTGAAATAAAAAGCGTTCAATTCCTCATGCCTTGACATCAACACATACGACGCCATAATTTCATAACGTGTCCCTAAACCATCTGTTTCCTCTACCTGATAGATTTCAAGGAAATGGTCTAGAGCTTTTTGATAAAGACCATTTTGTTTGTAGGCTGTCGCTAGTGCCATCTTATTTGACAGATATGGGCGCTCGTCCAAATTGACCCAGCCAACTGGTGATGAAGCCAACCAAGCATCGTGCCCTGCAGCTTCTATCCCCTCTAGGTCCTTTAAGAGGCGAACATTCTCGCGCGCTGCCTCTGCTTCTTCTAGTTCTTCTTCAAATTCCTGTCCAAAGGCTAAATCATCATAAAGTTCATCTAACTCTTCGTCAGAAAAGTCCGCCAACTCCTTTTTTAGAATCTCTTCAAAATCCTTTTCAGCTAGATAGTCACTAAAATCAACTATATTATCTTTCTTTTTATCGACCATATCAGCTACTCACTTTCAACTTACTTTTGCTTCCATTGTACCATTTTTGGTATAATAAAATCATGACAAATCCTGAACTTTCTCCAAAGATAAGTGAAATGCCTACAAAATTACACCTGTACTTAAGAAACAAAATGCTATATGATGTTTCATCTCACTCTGGAGCACTGGTTCTAAAAGTTGGTAACGATTTCTTTCTGAAAGTTGATGCACCTGGAAAACTTGCCAAAGAAGCAAAATTAACTCACTATTTTTTCACACATGATATGGGAGTTGAGGTGATTGATTATATCAGTACCGACAAAGACTATCTCCTGACAAAGGCCGCAATGGGTTCTGATGCAACATCTTTTTTGGATCAGCCAGAATCAGTCTGTATGATTTTAGGAAAAACATTACGTGATCTTCATCAACTAAGACCAAAGGGTTTCCCACAAGACCGTCTTCTTGATGCTTATCGTCAGACAAGCAAAATCAACTATCAAAAAGGTGTTTTCTATCAAAAAGCACTCCTTCCGCACTTTAATATCTCAGGTAAAGATGAAGCCATTTATTTAGTACAAGACCAAGGACATCTGTTAGAAACAAATGCCTTCATACATGGTGATGCTTGCCTCCCTAACATTATTTTAAAAGACAGCCAAACTTTCTCAACCTTCATAGATTGGGGACTTTCTGGCTATAGTGAAAAGCATGTCGATATCTTTTGGGCTATTTGGTCCATTCATTATAATTTAGCTGATGACAAATACATCGATGTTTTTCTAGACAGCTATTCACGAGAAGAAATTGACTGGGATAAATTAAAAATCGTTGCCGCCCATGAAGCCTTTGGAGACTAAGCATGAAAATCACCAAAATCGAAAAGAAAAAGCGCCTCTATCTGTTAGAACTGGATGAGACAGAGAAGCTCTATATTACGGAAGATACAATCGTTCGCTTTATGTTGAGTAAAGGTATGACGATTTCAGAGAAAGAACTTGACGAAATTCGTCAGTTTGCCCAATTTTCTTATGGGAAAAATCTGGCTCTTTATTTCATATCGTTCAAACAAAGAACGGAAAAAGAAGTTAGGGATTATCTCTATAAACATGAGATTGAGTCGACTATCATTCCCAAAGTCATTGATAATCTAAAAGCTGATAAATGGATTAACGATAGGCAGTTTGTAATTTCAACAGTTGAGCAAAATCTATCAAGTGGTGATAAGGGATCTTTTGTTATCAAGCAGAAGCTCATGCAAAAGGGCATCTCTAGTAGCACCATTGATAGCGTTTTAGCCGACTATGACCTTACCGAGGTTGCCGAGCGCATCGCGCAGAAACTTTTACGCAAGTATGATGGCAAACTAGCTTTTAAAGCCCTAAAAGACAAACTCAGCCAAAGTCTCACTAACAAAGGATTTTCCTACCAAGAAGCTAAACTCGCCATTGAAACGCTAGATTTAGAGAAGGATGAGGAAACTGAGGAAGAGCTTATCTACCAAGAGTTGGAAAAACAATACCGAAAATATAGCCGAAAATATGAGGGCTATGATCTAAAACAACGGCTAACACAGGCACTCGCTAGAAAAGGATACGATTTTGATGCCATTCGGTCCGCTTTAAGAGACTATTTGTAGTCACTTCTCGTCTCAAAGTGATTTTTTCTGAAAATTATGATAAACTATTAAGGACAAAGAAATTGTAGAAAGATGATTGCCATGAAATTACCAAAAGAAGGCGACTTTATTACAATTCAAAGTTATAAACATGATGGTAGTTTGCACCGCACTTGGCGTGATACTATGGTACTCAAAACAACGGAAAATGCCATTATTGGGGTAAATGATCACACGCTCGTGACAGAGCACGATGGTCGTCGTTGGGTTACTCGCGAACCTGCTATTGTCTATTTCCACAAAAAGTATTGGTTCAATATCATTGCAATGATTCGAGATAATGGCATTTCTTATTATTGCAATCTTGCCAGTCCTTACGTTCTAGACCAGGAAGCTCTCAAATACATTGACTATGATTTAGATGTCAAAGTCTTTGCTGACGGAGAAAAAAAACTTCTGGATGTAGATGAATATGAGATTCATAAGCGAGAAATGCAGTATTCGTCTGATATTGATTTCATTCTAAAAAAGAATGTTAGAATTTTAGTGGATTGGATTAATAACCATAAAGGACCATTTTCACAGTCTTACGTTAATATCTGGTACAAACGCTATCTTGAGCTGAAGAAGCGTTAAAGTTGTCCTTAGGAGCTGGAGAAAGGTCTTCAGCTCCTTCGCTTTTGCTTTTAGACCACGATCAAACAAATCCAACTGCTTAGAAAGGAAGGATACCAGATGGCTTTTGAAAAATCAACCGCTCGTTACGCGAGCTTCGGTGTTGCCACCAGTTTACCCAGCGAACTAATTGATACCTTTTGGGATATCTTAGACAACTATTTAAAGTCCGTAGTTCCTTTAGATAGTGTTCTGACCTTTAAACTTAAAAAATCTAACAAAGGCATGACCTATGAATACCATGATGCTAAACGAAAACTAATGATTGCTTTTGATTACAAGTATCAATTTGATCCCTTTTTTCCTAAAAAACTCTATATTGTGGATAATAATGGCCAGCAAACTATCCTGCTGGCCCATGAACTTAATCACTTATAGTGCATACAAACCAACAGGTTGTAGACAGTGAGCTTTAGCCTGGTTCATTATCTTCAAAAAAAGAAAAACTCTTAGCAAAGTCACTAAATTGACCTTGCTAAGAGTTTGTTTTATTCACACTGAACGTTTACAGTTTCTATTTTGCTATCATTTAAAGGGGTGTCTGGATGCTGAAAAATGGATTAATCGTTACGCCCCAAAATACGCAAAAGATTTAGGAACAAGTTAATGAAGTCCAAATATAGGCTAAGCGCCATTGAGATAGCCCAACCATTTTGAACATTACCGCCTGTTTGCTGATAAACGCGTTTAATCATTTGATTATCGTAAGCAATCAAACCAGAGAAAATCAAAACAGAAACAACACTGATCAAGAAACTCATCGTTCCACTACCGATGAATAGGTTAACCAGACTAGCAATAATAATACCAATCAAAGCTGCCACAAGGGCTTTGGCCATGCCTGACAAATCCTTTTTTATCGTTGCGCCAATGGCTGCCATAACAAAAAATACCAAGGCTGAGCTCACAAAAGCTTGAACAACTGTCGTTTGAGTATATTGAGCAACAATAAAACTAAGTGTAAAGCCATTCAAGGCTGAATAGGTTAAAAAGAGTGGTAAAGCAGCTGGTGTATTTTTTCGGGCTGCAGTTGATGCCAAGAAAACTAAGGCTAATTCTGCAAAGAAAGCACCATAGTATACCCATGAATACTGCGTCATAATCGTGACGAGATTAGCTTGAAATGGGTAAAGCATGAGCCAAGAAACAAAGGCTGAAAGCCCAATACCAATACCAACAAGACTATAGATTTTCGTAAAGAAGGCTGATAAGCCACTCTGCGATTCTGTGTAAATGAGATTATCATTCATAACTAAAACTTCCTTTTCTAATTAGCGATTGTGACTGCCCAAAAATTTACGGCTATAACGGATAGGCTTTCCAAAAGTACGGCGCATAGGGATAGTAGCTTCCTTAATAGCCCAGTACTTATCAACCATAGTCACAATATAAGATTCCTTATAACGTGGAAAGGCGATAGTAGCTCCCCACATATGCTTGAGGATAATATCCTCTTCTTTTTTATTTAGCGGCGTTAATTTTCTGGCATTACGAACGGCAATACGAGGATGAATCCAGGCATGGCTTTTTTTGAATTTAGTCACGCGCCAATCATAATAAAAGAAATCATGGAGAAGACCACCACGTGCCGTTGAATCTTTATCCCAACCAAGCTTTCGAGCAATTTTATAACTGGTATAAGCAACATTAATCGAATGTTCCATACGCGTGGAATGGTGATGTTGAACGATACCATCAAGTTTTTGGAAGCGTGGGTGGCTAATCAAATGCCCAACCAGTTCCATGAATTCAGCATCATTTTCATATTTTTTCATCGGAATCACCTCCTTAGGCTATTATTATACCATATTGCCTTAAAGCAAGCTAAAAATCACTATTCCTGCTGCTACTGCCACATTAAGACTTTCCGCCTGACCTGGCATATTAATATGAATCAAATGATCAGCGATAAGACTTGTCTGCGAACTAATTCCCTGCCCCTCATTTCCCATCACCAAGGCAAATTTGTCGAAAGGTTTTAAATCCTGATAATCAACTGACTTATCTGACAAAGTTGTCGCTAGAATGGGCAAATCAGCCGCCTTCATTTCATTGAAAACATCAGCCAAAGCAGAACGAAAGACAGGTAAATGAAAATGACTGCCCTGCATCGAACGAAGCGTTTTAGGATTATACAAGTCAGCCGATTTATCTGACAAAATCACGCCATCCAAACCAGCAGCATCTGCTGTTCGAACCATTGTCCCTAAATTTCCAGGATCTTGGACATCCTCTAAAACAAGATAACGTCCAGCCTTGAAATCTGGCAAGCTCACTTGATCCAAAATGACTTCTGCAACAATCCCTTGTGGCGTTGGTGCATCAGAAATCTCTTTCAAAACATCACTTGAAACCAAAACCAATTCAGAGCGCGGGGCTACCTTATCTGCTAAATCTTCCAAAACAAAAATATGTCGGAATGAAACGCCCATTTTTTGAGCTTCTTCAAAGAGATGCCAACCCTCAATAAGATAAGAATCCTGACGGTGTTTTTTCTGTAACAGTTTTTTAGTCTTTTTAATGAGATTATTGGATTTTGAGGTTATAATAGTAGTCATAGAAGTATTATATCACAGACTAAAAGAGCAAATGGAGGAAAAACCATGAAAAAAGTACGAATGATTGTTTCTGGTCGTGTTCAAGGCGTTGGCTTTCGCTACTCAACTTATGCCTTAGCCAAAGAAATAGGAGATATTCGAGGACGCGTTTGGAATAACGACGATGGAACGGTTGAAATTCTTGCACAATCCGATGATTCAACCAAGATGGCTAAATTTATCCAAGAAATCCGCAAAGGGCCTTCTCGGATGAGTCGTGTCACCTATGTCGATGTACAGATGGGACAATTCCAAGACTACACAGACTTCAGAATGGCTAATTAAAATTAGGACTTCAGAAGTATTGAGAAAATCCTAAAAAAACTGTAAAATAGGTAGGTATTACAAAATTAAAGGATATAAACTGTGAAAAAATCAACTAAAAAATTAATTCTCTCAGGAATGGCAGTATCGATGCTCTTCTTTCTATCTGGCTGCGTACGGACAGTTAATGGCAAACCAGCTGGTTTTATCTGGGATACAATTGGTAAACCCATGGAAAAAGTCATCCAATACTTTGCCAATGATTTAGGACTTGGCTTTGGTCTTGGTATCATTGCTGTTACGATTATTGTTCGGTTGTTAATTTTACCACTTGGGCTATACCAATCGCAAAAAGCAGCTTATCAATCAGAAAAGATGGCCTTCTTAAAACCGTATCTTGGTCCTATTCAAGAGCGTATGAAATCAGCCACAACACAGGAAGAAAAATTAGCGGCTCAAGCTGATTTTATGGCTGCTCAACGGCAGTATGGTGTCAGCATGTTTGGTGGGATCGGATGTTTACCACTCCTCATCCAAATGCCATTTTTCTCAGCCCTATACTTTGCAGCGCGCTACACAAATGGTATTCAAGGCTCTCGTTTCCTATGGTTCTCTTTGGATAAGCCTGACTTGCTTCTCACAGCCATCATCGTAGCTCTCTATTTCTTCCAATCTTGGTTATCCATGGCAACTGTTCCAGAAGAGCAACGAGCACAGATGAAGACAGCGATGTATTCAATGCCTCTTATGATGGCCTTCTTTGGATTTTCATCACCAGCAGGGGTAACTCTATATTGGTTCGTTGGGGGTTTCTTCGCCATTGCTCAGCAATTGATCACCACTTACATCATCAAGCCTCGTTTGCGTAAAAAAGTAGAGGAAGAGTTTGCCAAGAACCCTCCCAAAGCGTTTAAGTCAACTTCGACAAGTCGTAAGGATGTGACACCAGCAGCTAAACCAGCACAAGGTGCTATCCAAACAAAATCAAAACGCAATGCTGGAAAACAACGCAAACGTTAACCCGTATAAAAGAGGCTTTAATATGCTCAGCCTCCCAGATTAAAGGCAATCATCAGTTTTGATGGTTGTCTTTTTTATATATTAGGATTTTAATGATTACAAACAAAGCCGTAAAAAGGCAACACTATTTTGCACAACTTTTATAAAAGCAATCATCAGCCCAACGCTGACCAACGCGAACATAAGTCAAATCCGTTACAATCGCTTCAAGTGGGCTTACATGATTGAATTGTCTAGCTAAGAGATTTGGGAATAGGGCTTCATTTTTTCCTTTAGAATGCGCTTTGATATCACCTTTTCTATTCGTAGGGGTACGATTCTGCTCTTCTTTTCATTGACAGTTTCAATTTCTAGTGTCAGACTTAAAACAGTCTATCCCTAGACGGTTTTAATCCGCTGCCTCACGATACTCAGGCATGGAGGCGATATTGGGTTCTCCGACAGCAGGTGCTCACGGACGGCTTCCACCTCAGATGTGTGACATACCCATCGTACGACAAAAAAGAACTGACATTTGTTCAGTATGTCAATTCTTTTTGATCATTATTTGTTACCTTCTGTTTTTTCAACACTGATGATTTCAACTTGGTAACTTCCTGCTGGTGAGTCAATAGCGACCTTGTCACCTTTATTTTTTCCAATAAGTGCTTGACCAATTGGACTGTCATTTGATATTTTCCCTGAGAAAATATCAGCACCAGCTGAACCAACAATGTGATAAGTGTCTTTATCTGTTGTTCCAACTTCTTGAACAACTACCGTCTTACCAATAGCCACTTCGTCTTTATCAACAGCATCGCTATCAATAATCTCAGCATTACGAATTTGGTTTTCTAAGGTTGAAATTTCACCTTCGACAAAGGCCTGTTCGTCTTTAGCGGCATCATACTCAGAGTTCTCTGAAAGGTCACCATAGGAACGAGCAATTTTGATCCGTTCGACAACTTCTGGACGGCGAACTAATTTCAATTCTTCTAATTCTTTTTCAAGCTTTTCTTTTTCAGTCTGGGTCATTGGAAATGTTTTTTCTGACATGTTTTTATCTCTTTTCTATTCTTTTTATTAAATGAATATGATGTGGTAAAACCACATCATATTAGTTTACTCATTGGAATTATTTCTATTATCTAAATGCGCATTAACGTATTTAGAAACATTAGCTTCATGAGTGGCATAATCCTCTGCATAATAAACCTCACCAGTTGTGACATCGGCCACAAAGTAGAGATTATTGCTATCAGCAGGATTTACAGTAGCTTCAATCGCAGATAATCCCGGACTATCCACAGGTCCCGGCATCAAGCCAGGATTTTCATAGATATTATACGGAGAATTGATCTTGGTGTCAATAGTAGCATCTTCGCGAAGGGTTGTTTCCTGACCAAGTTTGCCCATGGCATACAAGATCGCAATATTACTTTGTAACGGCATCTGAGCATTCAAACGGTTATAAAAAACACTAGCAATCTGGCGACGATCATCGTCCGTTGACCCTTCTTTTTCAACCAAGGAAGCTAGAGTCAAAATGTCATTAACGGTTTGACCTTTTGCAGCAATCTGGTCATAGTAAGGTGCTAAATTAGTATGCATTGTTGCCAACATTTGATCAACAATCTCTTCAAGTGTCGATCCTTCATAATAATTATAGGTTGCTGGGAACAAGTAGCCTTCCAATTGGTACCTTGCTTTATCTGCAGAAGGGATGTCTTTCAAGAGTTCTGGGTACTTCTTAACCATTTTATCAATGAAGTCCTTGTTCTTCATTAAATCTAGGAAATCTTTTTCAGAATAAGGTGTCTTGCTTACTTTTTTGGTATTGACGTTAGTAGTCACAGCTTTGGCGATTTGGTCAATTGTGAAACCTTCTGTCACCAATATTTTTCCAGAAACAGGTTCTTGAGGTTCTGACGTTCCTCCTTCTTTCAAGACATCAATAATCTCCTGAACAGTCATATTTTTTTGAAGATTGTAGTAGCCGCTTTGAAGTTCGGAAACATTTTTAAAGCGCGTATAGTAGTTGAAAATAGAAGCATTTTTTACTAAACCATTTTCTTCTAAGATTTGACCAATTAATTTATTACCAGATCCTTCGGGAATTTGAACAGTGACAAATTTTTTAGAATCTGAATCAACAGCCCCAAGTGAACTGGAGACGTAACGATAGCCTAAAAATGCTGTTAGTAGGGCAACAACTAGGATAATAGTCACTAGAATACCAGTAATCTTAGCAGCAATCTTATGATTTTTCTTTTTTCTATTCATCGGTGATTGTTTTACCTCAGTAATGGATTCTTTTGCTTCGATTTCAGCAACAACAGCTTCATTGTGTTCTCCTAAACGTTCACTAACGTTTTTTTCAGTCGCTGTTTTAGAAGTCGTTGTTGCCTCCTCAGCCTTATGATCTGCCCTTGATGGAACAGCAGAAGGTAATAAGGAATCACTAGTAGAGCTAGTCTCTTGTATCGTTTCCGAAGCTGTTTGTGATGGGGTTGATAGAGAAGCCGATACAACTTCTGTTATCATCATTTCTGAAGATGAAAGACTATCACTTGGTGATCTTTGAATCTTTGTCGGATAATCAAGGGAATCAACTAAGTGACGATGATTAGTCATCTTCGTTTCTTCAGCACTTGTAGCTGAAGCTTGACCATCTTCGCCTAGACGATAGTCTCGACTCTCGGAAGATAAAGGCATTTGAGAGGGTATTTCTGACGATTCAAGAGGCGATTTAATAGCTTCTTGAACCAAAAGCTCCTGCTCAATTGCCCTTTGTTGCACACGCTCTTGATTCTGACTGTCTATTTCTTGTTCACTTTGAACACAGGCTAATTCTGATTGACGAGCTGTTTCGGCTACTTGGCGAGCCTGAGTTTCTTGCTGATGCTCCTTGGCTAAGAGGGCTTCCTCTCGCTCTTTTTGACGTCTAGCCATTTTTACTTGACGTTCTTCTTCTGCTCTTCGCTTAGCTTCTTCTTCTTGAAGTTGACGTTTACGATTAGCTTCTTCTTTTAATTCTCGCAAAATGCGTTCTTTAAAATTTTCTGAACCAGCAGAGGAAGAGTTGTCATCATCTTTAAAATCAGTCAAAGCTGATCCTCCTATATAATAATCAATCGCCATTATATCTTAAAAACCTTGGAAAAGCAATGATTATAAAGGGTTGTCACCTATTTTTAACATTACTTCCTAGGATTTTCCCAGACCATATTATACCAGAGCGCATCACCATGTTCTGACTCAGATTCCCCCTCATCAATAAAGCCATTCATTTCATAATAGGAAACCAAATAATCATGACAGGTTAAGCTGATGCCTTGACGGTTTTGGGCAACTGATAGGTCTTTTAGGGCTGCTATCAGAGCTGTACCAACGCCTTGTTCCTGATATTTTTTTGAAACAGATAAACTGGTAACGACAATAAAACCACCTGTTTTAGCATTTTCCCTAACCTCATGAAATAAGTCGTCCGTTAAGTAACGTTGTGACACTGCTGGTCCTTCAATATAACCAGCAATGTCATGATTGATGACAGCCACTAGGAAGGTGTCTGAGATACGTTCGATTCTTTCCCTTATAACCTCAGGTCTTATGGCTTCTTCTGCTGAGAAATTTTGGGATTCGATAGCAGAAATCGTATGACAATCTGCTATTTCTACATGTCTAATTTCCATTAGGTCTCCTTATCAAAAAAAAAGAGTAGATAAAGCCTCTTAAGGTCGGTCGGCTCTTCTACCCTATCCTTTAAAGTCAACAGCTAGAACTTTTCTTTTCTGTGCTTTGCCAATGACACAGTTGTTCAGCCGATGCTACTGATTATTTTCTGTCAAGTTAGATAAGAGTTCTTCAAAAGAACGTTCATAAAGTTGTATATCTCCAGCACCCATGAAGACATAAACGGCATTATCATGGTCAAGGAGTGGGGATACATTTTCAACGGTAATCACTTTTGCTGGTTTGTGGATACGGTTGGCTAAGTCCTCGACTTTGACATCTCCACGATCAACCTCACGCGCTGAACCATAAATTTGCGCTAAATACACTGCATCTGCTTCATTTAAAGCTGCTGCAAACTCATCTAACAAAGCGATAGTACGTGTAAAGGTATGCGGTTGAAAAATGGCAACAATTTCTTTAGAAGGGTATTTTTGGCGAGCCGCATCCAAGGTTGCCATAATTTCAGTAGGATGATGGGCAAAGTCATCAATAACAATGGTCTCATTAATTTTTTTCTCAGTGAAGCGGCGCTTAACGCCAGAGAAAGTCTTAAGATG
Organism: Streptococcus jiangjianxini; assembly: GCF_040225085.1. Lineage (NCBI taxonomy): Bacteria > Bacillati > Bacillota > Bacilli > Lactobacillales > Streptococcaceae > Streptococcus > Streptococcus jiangjianxini. The sequence continues at coordinate 13,254 of NZ_JBEHGL010000003.1, forward strand.
CTCTGCAACAAGACCCATATCAAATCCTGCAACAAAAAGATTAGCGATAACAGCTGTTGCATTTAGGATATTATGGCGCCCAAAGGCTGGGACATGGAAATGACCAATTGCTTTACCGTCATGCATCACAGTAAACTCAGAACCATTAATAGTGCGGGTGATGTCTGTTGCATAAAAATCATTCGACTCATCGAAGCCATAATAGTAAATCTTGGCAGGAGAGGTGATGCGACGAAGGTAATCATCTTCTCCAAAGACAAAAAGGGCTTTTTTAGCTTGTTTGGCATAAGTATCAAAGGCATCAAAAACATCATCAATACCGGTAAAATAATCTGGGTGATCAAAATCAATATTAGTGATGATGGAGTAATCTGGGTGATATGGCATGAAATGGCGCTCATATTCATCCGACTCAAAAACAAAATACTGACTCGACGCTGAACCACGTCCGGTACCATCACCAATCAAAAACGATGTGTCAGTGATGTTTTTCATAACATGGGCTAAAAGACCTGTTGTTGACGTCTTACCATGGGCTCCTGCTACACCAAAACTGGTGAATTGTTTCATGAATTCTCCAAGAAACTCGTGGTAGCGCTTAAATGAGTAACCCGACTCAATCACTTTAGCCATTTCAACATTATTATCTTGACGAAAGGCATTACCAGCAACCAGCTCAATATCTGACGTAATATTTTCTTCAGAGAAAGGAAGAATCGGAATTCCAGCCTGCTCTAATCCACGTTGTGTAAAGTAATATTTATCGACATCAGACCCCTGAACCTTATGTCCCATTTGATGTAACATCAATGCAAGTGCGCTCATCCCCGAGCCCTTAATTCCGATAAAATGATAGGTTTTTGACATGCTAACTCCTTAATCCTCAAAACGGGTCAAATTTAACTCTTGAGCAATCTGACGTTCTCGTTTTTCTTGCCTTTCTTGGTGATTATATATTTGACTACGTTTTAAAAAGTCAAATGTGTTTTTCTTTGGTTTCGAATCTCTTTGATTGTCAGGTTTGTTGTAAACTTTTGGTAAATCCACCAAAATATAGGAATCTTGGTGTAGTTTTTTAGAAAAAACAGATAATTCAGAGGTATGCTCTGACACTGTCTTTTTCTGAACGCCCTTAGATGTTAACCCTTTTTGCATTGGTTGCTTAGTAAGGGGTGTCTTTTTTTGATAGCCAGGAACTTCCCTCTTCAGACTTGTTTGAGGAGAGAGAGTCGCAGCAGTCTTAAAAGACTTGCTTGGCTGCTTCGCACGCTGTAATTCATGATTGACATAAAACTGTCTCTTTTGTCTCAAATCATTCTTAGCTTCTTCACGTGCCTGTTCAGCATAAGTTTGTGTCTTGTCTAAGGATTCAGGTGCCTTTGATTGAGCAGAATCTGTTTCTTGACTAGTCTTACGAACAAACTGACTGTTAGGTGTTACATCGGAATAGTCCTTATCATAATAGGTCCCATTGATATTGGTAATGAGATCATCATTATCATATAGACGCATCTCTGTTGGTTGTCCGATAACAGGTTCGTCATCAGGGATTAGGGGAAACGTACGTCTTCTGGAACTCATCGGCTCACTTCCTTTCTGTAACAGTCCTATTATAAACTAAAGGGCTCACTTTTTCAAAGTTATCTGTCAATACCTATTCCAAGAATTTCTTTGATGTCTTCAATCGTCATGTTTGCTCTTGTCTCGTTACCATCCAAGACTGTTGTGACAAGGTTTCTCTTATTTTCTTGCATTTCTAAAATTTTCTCTTCAATCGTCCCGCGTGTAATCAAACGATAGACTTCAACATTTTCTTTTTGACCAATACGATGGGCTCGGCTAATCGCTTGCATCTCAACGGCGGGATTCCACCATAAATCAATCAGAACAACCGTGTCAGCCCCTGTCAGATTGAGTCCTACTCCCCCTGCTTTCAAGGAAATCAAAAAGGCATCTTTCGACCCCGCATTAAAAGCACGGGTCATTTCTTGGCGTTGATTGGCTGGGGTCGAACCCGTTATTTTATAGGTACTTAGCCCTAATTTATCTAATTCTGTCTCTGCAATATCCAGCATGCCTCTAAATTGTGAAAAAATCAAAGCACGATGACCGTTTTCCTTAATTTGAAGAAGGAGGTCTCGCAAGCTATCTAATTTTCCACTGTTTCCAGAATAATCCATAAAGAGGCTTGGGGTGTCACAAATTTGTCGTAATCTGGTGATTCCAGATAAAATCTCGATTTTTTGCCGATTAATCTCTGAGTCACTTGACTGGTTGATGCGTTCTTGCATTTGACGAAGTTGAGCGAGATAAATGGCTTTTTGACTCTCAGCTAATTCATTTGGATAAGTGATTTCAGTCAAATCAGGTAATTCTGGTAAAACGTCTTCTTTCTTTCTCCGAAGAACAAAAGGCTTAATATATCTAGAAACTTGATTAGCATCTAATTTTAAGAAGGCTTTCTGATTCGGCAAAAGACCTGGTAAAACAATTTGAAAAATGGACCAAATTTCTAGCAGTTTATTTTCAATAGGAGTTCCCGAGAGAGCAAAAACATTCTTAACGTTAAACTGTCTTAAATAATGAGCAATCTTAGTTTGGGCGTTTTTCATGACCTGTGCTTCATCTAAAATCAGATAATCATAGGCACGTGCTTGGTACTCCTTGAAATCTTGACGGAAAGAGCTATAACTAGTGATCGTCACTTGATGATCATTCGCAATCATCTGATCACGCGCTGCCTTTAAGCCATACGAGACAGCCACATCAATCTGCGGCGCAAATTTATTGAATTCCTCCTGCCAATTGTAAATCAGGCTAGAAGGCGCCAAAATTAAAACATGAGAGTCTTTGGTCAATCGGCTAGTCAAAAATGCTATTGTTTGTAGAGTTTTACCAAGCCCCATGTCATCAGCTAAAATGCCACCAAATCCATAATGATCCAACATGGATAGCCACTGGATACCTCTCAGCTGGTAATCACGTAAATCAGCTTTTACTGACAATTCAGGCAACTCAAACGCTTCTGGGTGCCTTAAATCTCTAGCTAAGTCCTGGAAGTCTTGAGAAAAGCTTACTTGTTCTGAATTTGTGAACGTTTCTGATAACTGGAAGGCTGCCGTGCTGTTCAACTGAACATGCCCATTTTGAAAGGTTTTTGCCCGCAGTTTCTCTAGTGCCTGACTGATTTTTTGTGTCTCTTGATCAAAGACAACCATTTTCCCAGACTGAGCCATAAAATAAGCCTGATTATCAAAAAGGGCTTGAAGGGCTCGATCGACATCCTCTTCACCTAATTGTGTGAAATCAAAAGACACATCTAAAAGGCCGCCCTGACGTTCTACTCTAACCTTAGGACGCTCTACCACTCTCATAGCTTCCAAACGCTCTGAAAGCTTAATAGCTCCTAATTGGCGAAACTGAGATAAGCTTATTTGAAAGAATGAAACCAAATCCTGACTCGATAAAAGCAGCTTTTCACCTCTTAAATCAAAACCAAACCCTTCTTTTTCAATGAGTTGAAAAAGATTAGCTTCCTTCTTGTAATGAACAGCAAAAGGCAGCTGCTTGAGCTGTGCTTTAGTAGTAACTTCAAGATCTTTAAACTGTAATGTCGTTTGCAAGACAAGACGATTATCATCATGCCAATCAAAAGCAAAAAGCACTTTAAAATCTCTTTGCTGGAAAGTTTTAGGAGCATTAACACTACCTATACGCCCAAAATCTAGGAGACTAGCGGCCAGTTTGTCCTGATCATCCAAATCAAAATACAGATGCTTTACTAAATCCTCAGCAATCGGCAAGGTTTTTAAAGCACTAACCAACTTCTGTTGTTTGCGATCCAGATAATAAAAATGCCCACTAACAAAGAGATATTGATGATCAAAATAAGCCTGATGGCTTCTCTCCTTAACTTTCAGTTCGATAACCTTTTGATGCACCTCCACATCGAATTCAAACAGATGATGCTCTGGCTGAAGATAAGTGAAGTCTATGCTATGATACGTTTTTAATCCAATTTCTAAACTAAAATAGTCTAGCTGATTTAAGAGGCTCAATCCTTCTTCAAAGAAACCTGACGGAACTAGAAGATGGCGATTATGATTAGGAAATAAAAAGTTCAAGTCTTGTTGAGGCGTGTCGGGTGTCAGGCGCCACAAAAATTCAATGAGATGTTGACTAGCGTCGTCAAATTGACCAAATGATAATGTTTCATAATAGTTTTTCCCAATTTGATAAAAGGATTCTTTTTTAACGATATTGAGAAAACTCTTGATATCACGGATAACATAACTTCTTTGATCAGGTAAACGCCGAATTCGAAGTGTCCACCAGATATCGTTAGAATACAGGCTTTGTTGCCCCTCAGCACTAAGGCTAAAAGCTTTCTCAGTATTGTCACTCATTTGCAGTGTATCTAAAAATAAACTGCCAAATGACTGCCTTTCAGTAACTTCTTCAGCTGCATCTGTTCCTTCTTCCAGTTGTTCTACTAATTCTCGGCCCTCAGTATCATTTTTCAAAAAATATTCAACCGCTGCCAAATGCTCACAGTAAGCTTTTTCACGGAAAAAAGCACATTGACAGACAACTTCCTCATCATTTAATGAATATTGGATCGTAATCCCATCAACGCTGGCCTGTAACAAGGTCCCTTTTTGAGAAATAATCGAAATCACACCCGCTTCATAAAGAGCAATTCCTTGATTACGAATACGACCTGGAATTAATTTTGCCATAAATGTTTCACCCTCTCATGCCAATTAACATTAAGTTGCTCATTTGATATGGATTCTTTAGCTAAGACTGGCATTATCTATCCCTTTATTATAACAAAAAGCCTAGCATTTGGCTTATGATAAGGAATTTTAAAGATTTTGAGGGCAAAAGAAAAGACCCTTAAGGTCAAGGTCCTTTCGGTTAAAATGGACAGCTTCTTTGCCATTTTCATCGCTTCTAAAGCAGATACCACATACCATCGTAAGTGACAGGGTGAAAGTCCCAAAACAGGGCTTACTGACTGGCTAAGGTAATCATCGTGACTGCCCCAAAATCACTAACTCACGGAGGGTTTTCGCCAACTCTTCTTTTTGTTCTTTTGTCATCTTTGCCGTTTTAGCATTATGCCCATCAACAGTCCCAACGTGGGTGCGAACCTCACCTGCTTCACTAATCGCTACCAAGAAAGGAACTGAAACATTTTCTTGTTTGACTTGGGCTTGATAAAAGCTTTTAAGCGTTTGACTGTCTGTTTGACTGTATTGTTTGTCATGAATATCCACAGCAAATGCAGTCTTTTCTTCCTCTTTCAAGACACGCTCTAAGACTGGGACTAACTCCTGACACCAAGGACATTCTGGAAAACCATAATAGTATATCCCAGCTTGCCCAGAGGTCATTTTCGACAATGTTTCACTGCCGTTTGCAGTTATCAGTGATTCAGTGCTAGTGTCGTAATCAAGAGATTCCTTCTGTTGCACAGCAGGTTGGGCTACTAGATGATAAATGAGATATATAAAACCGAGTCCCAATACAAAAATCCCGGCTAAAGATAGTTTTTTCATAATCTTCCTAAAAAGCGGCCTAGCCGCTTCTTTCTATATCATTAGCTACGTTTACGCGCTATAAGTCGAATAGGTGTTCCTTCAAATCCAAAGGCTGCGCGAATTTGATTTTCCAAGAAACGTAAATATGAGAAGTGCATCAACTCTTCTTCGTTGACAAAGATAACGAAAGTTGGTGGTTTAACTGCCACTTGTGTTCCATAGAAAATCTTGAGACGTTTTCCTTTATCAGTTGGCGTTGGATTGATGGCAATCGCATCCATGATAACGTCATTAAGCACGGCTGACGGGATACGGCGATTTTGGCTTTCACTGATCCGTTTCACCATTTCAGGCAATTTGTAGAGGCGTTGCTTCGTTTGCGCTGAAACAAAGACAATTGGGGCATAAGTTAAGAATTGGAAATTATCCCTAATATCTGCTTCCCATTGACTGACGGTGTGATTATCTTTCTTGATAGTATCCCATTTATTCACAACGATAATAATCCCTTTACCGGCCTCATGAGCAAAACCAGCAATACGCTTATCATAATCACGAATGCCTTCTTCAGCATTGATAACCATTAAAACAACATCTGAGCGGTCAATAGCACGCATCGAGCGCATAACAGAATATTTTTCGGTATTTTCGTAAATCTTACCTGATTTACGCATACCAGCGGTATCAATCATAGTGTATTCTTGACCTTCGCTGTCTGTAAAATTGGTATCAATCGCATCACGAGTCGTTCCTGCAACTGGACTGGCAATCACGCGTTCTTCACCTAAAATGGCATTGATCAGACTTGATTTCCCAACATTAGGACGGCCAATCAAACTAAATTTGATAATATCTGGATTGTCTTCCTCATGTTCAGTCGGAAGATTTTCCACAATAGCATCCAAAACATCACCCGTACCAATACCATGAACAGATGAGACAGGATAAGGATCGCCCAAGCCAAGTGTGTAGAAATCATAGATTTCCGCACGCATTTCAGGATTATCGACCTTATTAACAGCTAGAATAACTGGTTTATTTGTTTTGTAAAGGATACGCGCAACATATTCATCCGCATCGGTTACACCTTCTTTGGCTGATACGACGAAAACAATAACATCAGCTTCCGTCATGGCAATGTCAGCTTGGTGTTTGATTTGCTCCATAAAGGGGGCATCTACATCATCAATACCACCGGTATCAATCAAAGAGAATTGACGATTAAGCCACTCTGCACTAGTATAAATACGATCACGTGTTACACCTTCCACATCTTCCACAATGGAAATGCGTTCTCCAGCAACACGATTAAATAGTGTCGATTTCCCGACATTGGGACGTCCGACAATAGCAACTGTTGGTAAGGACATAATGTCTCCTTATCTTATTTTTTAAATGATTTTCAAAATGCTAAAAGATAACATAGGGATTTATCTTCTATTTTCACCCTGCAAGTGGGTCTCTCTAGCCAAAAAGCGGATACGTTCCATGACACGCTTAGCCTGCCACGTCTCATCGCCATTTCGACCGTTGGCTAATTTACGCTCCAAATCTTCAAAACTATAATTTGAAGTAAAGAAAGTTGGTAAATTTTCCTGCATCCGGTACTGCAGAATAACTTGTAAAACTTCGTCACGTATCCAAGATGAGGTTTGTTCCGCACCAATATCATCTAAAACTAAGATTTCACTGGTTTTAACAGCATCAATTTCCTCTTTAACAGAATCTGTTTTAATAGCATTTTTGATATCGATGGTAAAACTTGGGTAATGAAGAATCGTTGTAATGGCGTTTCTTTTCTCTGACAGTTCGTGCGCTAGCGCTGCCATAAAAAAGGATTTTCCTACTCCCATGTCGCCGTATAGATAGAGTCCTTTTTGATCTGGACTGGGATACTGGCTAATAAAGTCAATTAAACTTTCATAAACGTCCAAACGCTTGACATCATCTAGTAAGACATCATCAAAAGAAATGGTTTTATAAGATTTTGGGAGGCTAACTAAAGTAATCCGGTTCTCAATCGCCTTCTGCGCTTGAGCTTCTTTCAATTCTTTGGTTTCCAAATAAGTCACGTCAGCATAGCCTTCATTCATGGTTAAAATAGGTTCATAACCTTTGGCAATATAACTGTCTTCCTGATCTTGAAACTTGCGGCGTTCGTTGATAAATTGATTGAACTTAGGTAAACTACGCTTGATTTCGTCTTGGGTCAAACCATGTTGGTTGATAAAGGCCACCACATCTGGATCCGATAAGATTAACTGGGCCATCTGGTTTGCATCGAAATGCCTAGAATGTCCCGATTTGTTTAAAGTGTGTCCTACTTTTTCCATGATCAGTCCTTTCTAAGACGTTCCAAGGCTTTTCGTCTTGCTTCTTCTAATCGTTTTTGTTCCTCATCAGACGTCTGATTTTGATAATCTTGGTTACTCCATTCTGGAACATTAGGTTTTGCTTGTTTAGGCGATGTTGCTTGAGTGCTTTTTACTGATTTGTTTGAAAACTCTCGCATTTTTAAAACAGCTGTCTCAGCCCTATTAATCTCTTGAAAAGCAAAATCATTGGCAATCTTCATGGCGTATTTTTTATTCACATTGGCTGAATTGGTTTTCATAATGGTATACAGCACAATGATATTGATAACTTCATCCAAAAAACCCATCTTAGCCAACTCTAAGAGTAACTGTCTCTCATCAGCAACAATCGAAGCCTTGCGTGTTTTCTTAATTTTAGCTAAAAAAACATCTGCTCGATCACGTTGGGCTTCCTTAACAATAACGGCTTCTTGTGACGTCAATTTTCCTGATTTAGGAGAATCCTTCTTAGACTGCTCTTTTTTCGCTTTCATTCGTGGTAAGGAAATCGTTAAATTAACAGCCGTTTCCTTGGCAAGTAAGTAAGTATCATGCCAAGTCATTTTATGTTGCTCAGCTATACGATACAAACCAATAACGTCCGATTCCTCTTGAGCAAAAGATAAACCATCACGTTTCATCAACTTTTTAAAAGCATCCAAATCAAAAGTCCCTTTGGAGCTACTAGTTTTTTGAATGAGAGCTACTTGCCCTTGATCATCAAACACATCAGAGAAGTTTTTAGACAAATTCTGCGCATTTTCTGGCAAAACAGCTACCAACTCCTTAACAGCAATCTCCCCAATCTTTTGGGTAAGCAATTGTCGATAAAGAGGCACGTTTAAAAAATCTTCACTAGATAAAGGAGCCTTAAGTTTGATAAAATAAACGTCTCTCTGTTGATAGAAAGCCACAAGCTCCATAGCGGTTAAGGTTGCTAAAGCGGCCTCAAAAGCTGCCATTCCCATTAACGTATGATTTAAAATCTCTGAGAACTTATGTTTCTTAGTTCCATCATCCTTAAAGGCTATCAAATAATGATAAACACTAAAGGCATCCTGACCAATAATCGGGTAATAACAAGCCATCAAAGCTTGCGATGACCCATCAACCAGATTACCTTTGACAAACGAAAATGCATCAATCGGTCTCATTAATTACCCTTTTTCCCACGAACACGATTGGTAATCTGCTGCAGCAATTCTTCGATTTCATCAACATCCTTAAAGCTGCGATAAACAGAAGCAAATCGCACATAGGTAATTTCATCAAGTTCTGCCAACTCATCCATAACCATATTACCAATGACTGTACTTGGAACCTCATTTTCATAGTTACTACGAATAGCCTGTTCAATACGACGAATAACATTTTCGATGTCATCACTAGAAACTGGACGCTTTTGGGCACTCATAATGATTCCATGTAAAATTTTATCTTTTGAGAAAGCTTCTCTGGTCCCATCCTTTTTAACCACTAAGAGCGGTAATTCTTCAACACGTTCAAATGTTGTAAAGCGATTATGGCAATGATCGCATTCTCGGCGTCTTCTGATAGTTGTCCCTTCTTCGGCTTGACGACTATCGACAACACTTGATTTTGTAGTATGGCATTTTGGACAACGCACAAAAATCACCCCAATCTTTCTTAAAATGGTTATTGGTAAAACTGAATTAAAATGTCATTCAAATACCAACTTATAATCAGCTTTTTAATACTTTATTATAGCATATTTTCAACCAGAAATAAACTGACCAAGAACATTCACACGACAAACATATGAAACAGAGATTTCCGAATGATCGTACTGTTAAACATCGACAATTTCGTAGTTTTCCTCTACTAAAATTGCCCAAAAATACCACACCTAGCTTGTCGCTGAAATACCTGAACTTCGACATACGACATACATAAAAAATATTATTGTTTCACTAACCCCTTTCATACGCTTGTCCTGGCAAGCATCTGTACTCGCTTAAAAAAATGCATGACGTCATTTTTCAATGCTAAACATTTTTTAACATTATGATGATATAATACTCATCTAAAATCAAAAAAATAACACGATGTATCAAATAACAAAATAAGATTCCGCAGTTTGGGGCGAACGAAGTGAGCTTGAAAGGCTATTTTCGCCGTAGTGGTATGATTAGTGACAGTGCTGCTATCACTAATAAAGGAGGTTGCTTTTGTCCGCACTACTTAAGAAAAAATCAAAAAAGGTTATTTTTTGAAATTAACCAAGTATAAACACATCATCACGGCTAATTCCTTATATGCAAAATCATCATAAGTCTTCTTCACACATTTGGTATGGTAGTCATCACCTACTTCAACATAAGCTTCATCCGGTCAGTTTAGACAAAAAATAAGTCGCCACTACTTTTTAAAATAGTAACGACTTATTTCATCTTATCTGAGTTATCGGATATACCCATTACTCCTCAAAAAAGTCTGGCGATGGCTCCGCCAACGGTATGGCAATGGTAAAAGTTGTTTGAACATTGACCTCACTTTCAACACTCAAACGGCAATCATAGGCATCACAAATTTGCTTAAGAATCGATAAACCAATACCCAATCCAGCCCTAGTTCCTTCACGGTTGCGTGACTTATCTGTTCGATAAAACCGTTCAAAAATATTTTGTAAATCTTCTTTTGCAATTCCTTCGCCATGGTCTTTAACCGTAACCAAGGCGTAATCTTCCTCCTTATCTAAGGATAGTTCAATTAAACCGCCATGTGGTGAATACTTTATGGCATTATCAATCAAAATCGTCAGAACTTGTTCGAAATGGTTCTTGGCGATTTTGGCGCAAACATCATTAGCATTCACATGAAGAGCAAATTGAAAATCTGGCCTTAGGATTTCAAAATTATACAAGGATACTTGCATAGAAGATTCTAAACGGCTCACTTCTTTAGTTTTTTCAGACAGATTACCTTGCAGACGAATCAAATCAAGCATATCACTAATCATTAGATTCATACGATGGGCTTCGTGACGACTAGCTTCTAAACTTTCTTCCAAAATTTCTGGATCATTTTTTCCCCAGCGACTAAGCATGTCCAAGTGGCCTTTAATGACCGCTACTGGCGTTCTCAACTCATGACTAACATCGCTAATAAACTGTTGTTGTAATTTATTTTGTTCAGCGATACGGGCCATCATGGCGTTAAACATGTGAGATAGCTCCTCTATCTCATCGCCACTGTTGATCTCAGCTCGTACATCCAAATCGGTAGGATCACCTTCGATACGACGCATAATACGACGCAAACTATAGATAGGTTTCAGGAAGACCTCAATACTGAAGCGCATAATGACCAAGACGATAATAATTGTTCCAACTTCCAAGAATAACAAGACAATAATCAAACGATTCTTCAAAGCATAATAGAATTCAAGATTATGGAACAGCTTAGCATAGCCAATCACTTTTGTCTCAGACTCATTGTAAATAGGAACGCTAATCGTGAACCCTCGATCTTTATCAATCCGCTCTGAACGAAGCTTATTAAGTGGTCCCAGAGTGAGATAGTCCACTTTCGTGCTAGTCGTAAACAGCAATTCTTTTTTAGTATTGTAAAGGTAGGCTATTTGGTTTGAGTACAAGAGACGTGAAACAGAGTTATTCCCTGCACTAGCCATCCCTTCCGTCAACACTTTTTCAGAACCCGCTGTATCTATCGTCTGAGTTGTCTGCAAATAGACAATTAAGTTATCCTTGGTTAAGGGCTCATCAATGTCAGAAACATGTCTTTGAACCAAATTTGCCGTAGTTCTAATTGTTTTCTCTTCCTGCTTAATCAATAAGTCATTTGAAAATAACAGAACCAAAATCGTAAATGTGGTCAAAATGAGAAAAAATAGCCCCATTGTGACTAGGACCATTTTTCTACCTAAAGGCATTCGATGCAGTTTTTGAAAAAAACGTTTATTTTTCACGAATGACATACCCCATACCACGAACCGTTTGAATGTAAGACTCCTTACCAGGAACATCAATTTTGCCACGGAGGTAACGAATATACACGTCAACGACATTAGTTTCAACAGCTTCATCGTATTTCCAGACGAGATTCAATAATTCTTCACGTGTCATAACACGGTTCATATTGGACATCAAAGCTGATAATAGATCGAATTCGCGCTTTGTCAATGGCACGGTTTCGTCACCACGGATAGCTGAACGATTTTGCGGATCTAATTTGAGATCTCGGTAGCTTGATCCACTCGAAGTGGTTCGCTTACTTTCTTCGATCTCTTGACGACGGAATGCTGCACGAACACGAGCTAGCAATTCTTCAATTGCGAATGGTTTAATAATATAATCATCTGCACCACGATCCAGCCCTGAAACGATATCCATGACAGAATCTCTTGCTGTCATCATAATGATATAGGTTGATTTTTCTTGTTGCAAACGACGTGTAACCTCAAAGCCGTCCATTTCTGGTAGCATTAAATCCAAAAGAATCAAATCAAATTCTTTTTCAAGTGCCGTTTCTAAACCAGCACGGCCATTATTTTCAACAGTTACAGAATAACCTTCATGTTGTAATTCTAAAGAAACGAAGCGTGAAAGATTTTTTTCATCTTCTATAATCAAAATGTGTTTCGTCATTTTACCACCTTTGTTATTTCATTTAAACTTTATATTATTATAATAATTAGAATTTACATGCTGAAACAGTTCAAACAAATGATCAGTAAGCGATTGTAGTAGCGGTTACATAAACGGTTACTCATTTTTATTAAACTATCATCAGCAAGCGTCGTTTCAATAATTCCCAGATATTTAATCATACCATGTTTAGCAAAAGATTACAAATTAAAGTTATATGTCAAAATGATGTCAATTTGATTTATTCCTTGTCAAACAAGCCTGAAAGCGATGCAAATGGATTATTTTCTTGTTTTTCTTCTTCCTTCATGGTTTGATATTGTTCTTCCGTCAACACAATCCAATCATTGCCTTCTGGCATTGTTTCAGACGCTTCTTCTTCTTTTGTTAAAACTTTTAATGGAATATTTAGCAAAATATTATCTAAAATACTTTCAGAAAGATCGATTTGATCATCTTCGATAATTAAAACTAGGTTTTCTTCAACCAGCTCTTTCCTACTTGAGGCGTCAGTTCTTGTCATAAAAACTTCAGAAACCGTGTAGTCTTCAGAGATAGTCACGGCTTCCATCGAACGACTTGATGGCAATGTCAACTCATAAGCCAATTGATAATCCAGTAAGTAAAGCCCATCGTCAAAACTCACCATACCGACTGCTTTTAAGTGTTGCAAATCAATGACTGAGTCATCACGCGCAATGAGTTGATCTTTTAAGTCTAATTCTTTTTCAAAGTGCAATCCCTCTGGATTTTTTCGAATATCTACTAACTTCATAATCTACCTTTTCTATCTATTGGCCTTATTTCAATTTATAAGGAATGACTGCTTGCGATTACTTCCAACCTTTTGATGCGTTCTTCTAGAGGAGGATGAGTTTGAAGCAGTGATTTTAGAGACTTATTTTTTCTAGGGTCACTAATGTACAAAGCGGCACTAGCCTCATCAACATGATGTGACATTGGTTTTGAAGACTGCAATTTTTTAAGGGCGTTGATCATAGCTTGAGGATTCTGAGTTAATTCGACTGAACTAGCATCCGCTAAATACTCACGCTGTCGTGAAATAGCCAATTGAACCAAACTTGCTATCATCGGAGCCAATATAATAGTAATAATGGCAAACACCAAAACTAAGACCCCAGAACTATCCTCACGGTCATTTCGTCGTCTTCCACCACCATACCACATGAGACGACCACCAATGCTCGAAATCATAGTTACCACAGAGGCTAAAGCTACTGCAATGGTTGAAATTCGAATATCATAATTTCTCACATGGCTAATTTCATGACCGATGACAGCTTCCAACTCCGTCCTATTCATAACTTCGAGTAAACCGCTGGTAGCTGCAACGGCAGCATTTTCTGGGCTAGAACCAGTGGCGAAAGCATTTAATGCTTCATCCTCAATAATATAAACTTTTGGCATTGGAATCTGCGCTACCATAGCAATCTTCTCAACAATATCGTAGTACTCAGGCGCTTGTTCCGGACCAATCTCTCTAGCACCATTCATGGACATCACAACCTGAGTCGATTGAAAAATCATACTTGTCGCATAAATAGTCCCAATAATTAAAGCGATAGCCAAACCAAATCTGGTATTCCCAATCATAAGATAGCCTATTGCTGCTCCTATAGCACTAAGCAAACCAAAAAAGAAAATGAGTAGAAAGATGGTTCTTCTTTTATTACTTGCAATCTGTTGTTTTAGCATTTGTCATCCCCTAAGAATGTTTCTCTTCATTATATCAGGTTTAAGATAATTTCTAAAGAAAATAACAGGTGTTTGTGATAAAATAAGGGAAGTTTAAGAGACAAGGAGCTTATATGACACCGCAAACTTTTTGTGAGCAACTAAACACTCATGGCATTACATTAACAGACAAACAAAAACATCAATTTGAACGTTATTTTGAGCTTTTAATCGAATGGAATCAGAAGATTAACCTTACAGCTATCACTGAAAAAAACGATGTTTACCTCAAACATTTCTATGATTCTATCGCCCCTATTTTGCAAGGGGATTTAACAAACGAGCCAGTTCGAATTCTTGATATTGGCGCTGGGGCTGGTTTTCCTAGTCTCCCTATGAAAATCATTTTTCCAAACTTAGAGATTACTATTATCGATTCTCTCAATAAACGCATTCAATTTTTAAATCTCTTGGCTGATGAATTATCCTTAAGCAATGTTCACTTCTTTCATGGACGTGCTGAAGACTTTGGTCAAGACAAAGAGTTTCGTCAGCAATTTGACTTTGTAACGGCTAGAGCAGTGGCGAGAATGCCAATTTTAGCTGAATTAACGATCCCTTTTTTGAAATTAAATGGCCGATTAATCGCCTTAAAAGCTAGCGCTGCCGACCAAGAAATGGACCAAGCCAAAACTGCTCTCACTACCCTATTTGCACAGGTCATCGAAAGCAGGGATTATGAACTTCCAAACGGAGACCCTAGAAATATTACCATTGTCGAAAAGAAAAAAGAAACACCAAAAAAATACCCACGAAAAGCTGGAACTCCGAATAAGAAACCACTTTAATGTCGATCATTAGAAAGGACTCTCATGTCAACGTTTATTTCCAAATGGTCGGTGACTCAGCGACTCAGCTTTAGTTTTATTGTTGTTATTTTAGTCGGCAGTCTTATACTGTCGCAACCTTTTACACATTATGCTAACGCCCCACAAACCAGTTATTTTGACCATCTTTTTAATGTTACTTCCATGGTTTGCGTAACAGGCTTATCGGTTTTTGCTGTAGGGGATGTTTATAACGGGATCGGACAAGTCATTGTGATGCTCCTCATGCAAATTGGTGGTCTGGGGTTAGTGACCCTAATAGCCATTAGCAGCTATGTCCTTCATCGTAAAATGAATCTGTCTGATCAATCATTGCTACAATCAGCATTGAGTCGAGATAGTGGACAAGACTTAAAGAGATTTCTCTACATGGTTTATCAATTTACCTTTATTATTGAGAGCCTTGCTGCCTTGATCCTAATGATCGATTTTATCCCGCGATTTGGTTTAGGTCACGGTATTTTCAATGCAATTTTCCTAGCCATCTCTGCTTTTTGTAATGCAGGCTTTGATAACTTTGGGTCATCTAGCTTACAGCACTATGCCACAAATCCTATTATCAACTTCACCACTATCGGTCTGATTGTGGCTGGCGGCCTTGGATTTGGCGTTTGGCAGGATATTATACAGTGCGTTAAAAGCTATCTTTCTGAACGTCCAAAACGTCTATCAACACTCTTTCGTCCCCTGTCCAACCAGTCACGCTTAGTTCTCAAAACAACAACTATTATTCTAGTCATAGGGACACTACTGAGCTGGCTTTTAGAATGGAACAATACTAAAACCATTGGCAACTTGTCCCCCTCGCAACAGTTTATGACATCTCTTTTTCAGACTGTTACGATGAGGACAGCTGGCTTTGCAACCATTAATTATGAAAATGCTAACCCTGCCACTAACTTCCTTTATATGATCCAAATGGTTATGGGTGGTTCACCTGGAGGTACAGCTGGCGGTATCAAGGTTACTGTTGTTGCTATTATCGCTTTACTGTTTAAAGCTGAACTTTCTGGACAGACGGAAGTCACTTTCCATCACCGTACTATTGATAATCGCATTATCAAACAAACACTAACCATTATCATTTTTTTCTTCAGTCTTATGATGGCTGGTTTTCTACTATTGCTAATCGTTGAAAAAACTGTAAATCCTTTTAAACTGTTATTCGAAGTTTCATCAGCTATTGCCACTGTTGGTGTTTCGATGAATGTGACTGCTGATTTGTCTACACCTGGACGTATCATTATTATGATTCTCATGTTTATTGGTCGGGTCGGACCGGTAACAGTGCTGCTCAGTCTGTTGCAAAAGAAAGAAAAAACCATCCATTATGCTAAAGCAAATATTTCAGTTGGATAAGACAGAAAGGAGACCATTGTGTCTAAAAAAATTATCGGTGTTCTAGGTCTTGGAATCTTTGGAAAAACCGTCGCCGAAGAACTTTGTACCTTTGACCAAGACGTCATTGCCATTGACTATCATGAGGATCATGTTCAAGCCGTTGCCAATACGGTTACTCGTGCTGCTGTTGGTGACATCACCAACTACGAATTTCTAGAAAGTGTTGGCATCGAGCACTGTGATACCGTTGTGATTGCAACAGGTAATAGTCTCGAAGCTTCCGTTCTTGCTGTTATGCACTGTAAAAAATTAGGCGTTCAAAATATCATCGCAAAAGCTAAAAGCGGCATTTTTGAAGATGTTTTGTACCATATTGGAGCCAATCGCGTGATCATGCCCGAGAGAGCTTCTGGAAAATCACTGGCATCTCATATTTTAAGACGTCACATTTCTAACATCATTCATGTTGAAGATGATATTTCAATCATCGAATTTAAAATCCCTCAAAAATGGGTTGGTAAAAATCTCATTGAACTTGATGTGCGTAACAAATATGAATTGAACGTTGTCGGCATTCGTCGAGGGAATATGGAAAGCCTGACAACAGATTTTAACGCTCAAGAGCCTCTGCCAGATAATATCCAAATAAGCGCTGTCACCAATTCTCGTACTTTCGAAAAATTTGACTATTTAGGCTATTTAAAATAGCGCGTTAAACCGTTACGAGAGGTTGAGCAAAACGTCTAAATATAATAAATGGCTTAGAATAATGTCGTCAAAAACGTTAATTCTAAGCCATTTTATTTTGTTCAATTTTTTAACGGTAAGGCTAATACTAATCAGAAATCAAAAATAGCGGTACAACACAGTCTTTGTGTACAATTGATTTTAGTTGGGGAGGTATGACTTATTTTGTCTTAACATTACGATGTCGCTATTCCTGAATTTTGTTGAGTATAAAAATTGACTTTTTTCTGTCCTCTTCTCTTCATTTTCAAATCAAAAAACAAACGTTATTAACTTTCTACAATCTAATGAAATAACAACAGGACAGCAATACCTCAAGAAAAATATCGTTACTAGGCAGTATTTTTCTGAAATATTTATAAAATTCTAGTGAACCTACCACCCAATTCTACATATTCAGTTGTACTATAATTGTTTCATGTTGCTATGATATTACCAGTAAGATAAGTTGACAAACTGTCAGAATAATTTTAAAATAATAAACGTTGATTTTTTATAACACAATACTCATTTTTAGAAAGTTTCATCCTTACATGCTAAAAAAATTTAAAAACCCAACCCTTATTGTTGGGTTTATGCTATTCGCCCTGTTTTTCGGGGCAGGTAATCTCACCTTCCCTGCCTTTTTAGGCCTTTATTCAGGCCAAAATTTCTGGCAAGCTATCCTAGGATTCTGTATTACTGGTATTGGTCTGCCTTTACTCGGTGTCACTGCCGTAGCTTTTTCTGGACATGAGAGTCCTCAGGACCTTGCAAGGCCTGTTTCCAAATGGTACGCCTTGCTCTTTGCTGCTATCTTATATCTTTCCATTGGTCCTTTCTTTGCTATCCCACGGACAGGGGCAACGTCCTTTTCTATCGGAATTGAGCCTATTTTTGGTAATAGCCCATTAGTAAGAGTTATTTACGCTTTGGTCTTCTTTGGTCTATCTTACTTCCTAGCCGTCAAGCCAAGCCAAATTGCAGATTACATTGGCAAATACCTAACACCGCTTTTGATTTCCGTCCTTGCCATTTTAATTATTGTTTCGTTTATTAATCCCATTGGTGGATTAGGAGAACCACGCAATGCTTCAGAGACTATCAACAATGCTTTCAAAGACTCACCATTTGTAGCTGGTCTAATTCAAGGTTATGGGACAATGGACGCCTTAGCTTCACTAGCCTTTGCCATTCTCGTCATAAATGCCATTAAAGATCATGGCATTAGCGGCCAAAAACAAGTTGGACAGAGCGTTGTCAAGTCAGGCCTGATTGCTTGTCTCCTGCTTTCTCTAGTTTATATCTTTATTGGACGTATCGGTGCCACCTCCCAAAGTTTATTTACCTTACATCGCGGTATCTTCGAGCTTTATGGTATCCAAGTTGATGGCGGGCATATTCTTAATCAATCCGCCGCATTCTACCTTGGTAATTTAGGACAAACGATTCTTTCAGTTGTTATCTTTTTAGCCTGTCTGACAACTTCTTCTGGATTAATCACAGCTTGCTCAGAGTTTTTTCATCATTTGGTCCCGAAATTATCCCACCTGACATGGGTAACCATTTTCACTCTCTTGTCTACGCTCTTTTATTTCGGTGGATTATCCGAAATTATCAAATGGTCGACACCGTTCCTTTATCTCCTATACCCTTTGACCATTGCTTTGATTTTGTTAGTATTCACGAAACAGTTCTTCGCTAATCATTCCTTTGTCTATCAAACAACAATAGCCTCTACATTTATAGCTGGTTTCTATGATTTCTCATCCACACTTGGCTCATTAACCGGGGGCTTCCAGCTACCAGATATCGTCAACCACTTTTTTACCCACACTGTACCTCTGGGACAATACAACATGGGGTGGATTACCTTTACACTAGTCGGTTATGCTATCGGATTATTGGGTTATCATTATTATTTCAAAAACAGATAAACAAAAGCTATCAGACTTTTTGCTGATAGCTTTTTTGTTTAATGGTTGTTAAAATATGATTTTTCAGCAACTGCTGTAAAGAAAACATCCGATGCTGAGTTCAGAGCTGTCTCACAAGAATCTTGAACGACACCAACGATGAAGCCAACGCCAACCACTTGCATAGCAACGTCATTTGGAATCCCAAACAAACTGCAGGCAACAGGAATTAATAGCAAAGATCCACCAGCAACACCCGAAGCGCCACAAGCTGAAACTGCTGCCACAACACTTAAAACAAAGGCCGTGGCAAAGTCAACTTCAATGCCCAAAGTACGTGCTGCAGCTAAGGTCAACACATTAATAGTAATAGCTGCTCCTGACATATTAATCGTTGCTCCTAATGGGATAGAAACAGAATAAGTATCTGGATTCAAACCTAATTTTTCACAAAGACGCATATTAACAGGGATATTGGCTGCCGAACTACGGGTAAAAAAGGCCGTTACTCCTGACTCTTTCAGACATTGAAAAGTCAGTGGATAGGGATTTTTCCCCATCATGATGAAGCCTAATAAAGGATTGACCACTAAGGCAACAAAAGCCATCGTCCCAACAAGTGCCAAAATCAAAATACCATAATCAGCTAACACTGAGATACCATTTTCAGAAATAGTAGAATAGACCAATCCCATGATACCAAACGGTGCTAAATTAATAATGCCCTTGACGATTTGTGCTATAACATCTGCTAAGGTAGCTAAAAGCTCCTTTGTCGTCTTGCTAGCTGAACGAAAGGCCAATCCAAAGATTACCCCCCATGATAATACCCCGATATAATTAGCCTGAGCTAGGGCATTGATGGGATTATCAACGATATTCAAGAGTAAACTTTGAAAAACTTGGGCAATCCCTTCAGGCGAATTAGCATTTGCAGCAGCTGACTCCGTCAATCTCAAGGTCACTGGAAAGACGTAAGAACTTAAAACAGCAACAAAGGCTGCTGAAAATGTCGCTAGTAGATAAAGGAAGATAACAATCTTCATATTACTCTTTTGCCCATCGCGTGATTGTGATAAGGCATTAGCAACCAAGGCGAATACCAGGAGCGGAGCAATCGCTTTTAGCCCACCAACAAACATCTGTCCAATTAATCCAATAAAGGACATTTTAGGAACAAGTAATCCTAAAAGACCACCAATAATAACACCGATAAGAATACGCTTGACTAGACTAACACGTCCCCAAACGTGAAACGCTTTTTTCATATGTTCTCCTGAATTTTTAATACATTTTTAGACTAAAACAGGAGCAAATTGCTCCCATTTCTATGTATTATATCATAAAAGTTGTTTAAACATTCAAGCTAGTTTCGATTATTTAAAACAAGTCTAATTTTTTGATCCTTGCTACCGCTTCCAATAAGCGTTCGGTACTCTCTAAAAGACCAATGCGGACATAGCTATCTCCAGCAGCACCAAATCCTATACCTGGAGCAACAGCAACCTTAGCCTCTTCTAATAACAAATCGGAAAAAGTTTTGGAAGTATGTCCTTTAGGAATATGTCCTTTAGGAATCGGCATCCAAGCATAGAAGCTTCCTTTAGACGGGTAAGCTTGCCAACCAATGGCAGCAGCTGCTTCTACAAAAGCATGTCGTCTTTGATCGTAGAGCTTGTTTAGCTGACGAATTGCATCGCCACTCCTCTCATCCAGCAAAGCCACACAACCAGCTTCCTGAATGGCTGGAAAGACTGAGACAAAAAGATGATCTTGTAATAGATTGAGGGCTGAAATCATGTCTTTATTTCCCACTGCAAAAGCCAAGCGCCAGCCCGCCATATTAAAGGTTTTAGAGAATGTATACAGTTCAATACCGACCTCTTTAGCTCCTTTCGAAGACAAAAAGCTAGGATTGTCATAACCATCAGCTCCTAGAGCCCCATAGGCAAGGTCACTGACGATTCCTAGACCTTTTTCCTTGGCAAAAGCTACCGTTTGGTCATAAAATTCAGTACTAGCTACAGCTCCAGTTGGGTTATTGGGATAATTTAAATAAAGAAATCTTGCCTTATCCAATAGTTCATCTGAAAAATTAGCATAGTCAGGTAAAAAATCATTCTCAGCAAGCAAAGGAAAGGTGTCATAGTCAACTTGTCCTAAAACGCTTCCTGAAAGATAATCTGGATAGCCAGGATCTGGCAGTAATAACTTTTCTCCTGGATTCATCAAGGCTAGAGGGAATTCAACCAAGCCAATTTTGGCACCTCCTAAAACACAAACTTCAGTTTCAGGATCCAAATCAACGTCATATTGTTCTTGATAAAAGGTAGCTATGGCTTCTTTTAACGATGTCTGACCCCTAAAATGGGAATACTTATGGTTTAGAGGTTTTCGACTTGCTTTCGCCATAGCTTCGACAATAAAATCATAAGTCGGCTGATCAGGATTGCCCTGTCCTAGATTAATAACGTCATGACCAGCAGCTATTTGAGCATTGACCTTAGCGACCAAGTCTGCGAAAAATTGTTTGGGTAATTGATCTAATAAATGCGATTGTGAAAATCTCATCCTAGCCCTCCTTGTATAAATCTAGTCGACGATCCGCAAACACAGGCATTTGACCACGAATTTCCTCAATCACCGAAAGATCAATATCACAAATAGAAAGACCTTCTTGAACATCCGTTTCCAAAAGAATATTGCCTAACGGGTCAATAACTAATGAATGCCCATCAAAGCTATCTAATAACCCTTGCCCTGTCCGATTAACTGCAACGACAAATGCTTGATTTTCAATAGCTCTTGCCTGCAATAATATTTTCCATTGGCTAATTCTAGCACTCGGCCATTGCGCAGGAACAACCAGAAGTTTTGACCCCTTAGCTATTTGCTTACGTAGCCACTCTGGAAAACGAATATCATAACAAATCACTTGGCTCGTTAAAACATCATCTAACCAAAAACAACTGTCCTTATCACCAGCTGACAAATACTTATCTTCTGCCATGAGTCCAAACAAGTGAACTTTATCATAACGGTTGATTAATTGACCATTGCGATTGAAGCTATAAGAAGTATTATAATATTGTCCATCACAAACTCTGGCTATCGAACCACCGATGATGTTGGTATGATATTTTTGAGCCAAGTCTGATAAAAATACACGTGCTTCCCGTCCATCTGTATCAGCACAAGCCTCCAAATCTAACAAAGCATATCCTGTATCCCATAATTCTGGCAATACTAGTAAAACCACTTGATTTAAGGCGAACTCCTCATCTAATAAGTCTAAAACGTGCTGACGATTGTGATCAGGTTGACCTTCTTTGATGGCCATCTGTAATATAGCAATCTTCATGATACCTCCTACTGAGCAAAAAGAGACCTACCAACAGATAAATCTCGTTTTTGTATGGCACTTGATAAGTCCTGTTACACTCTTCAAAAGTGACTACCGATGACTCAGTTTTCGTGTTAGGAAATCTCCAATAAATTGGATACCAAAGATTAATAAAAGAATTGCCAAGGTAGCCATAAATGTAACGTCTGTGTTAGACCGATTATAACCATAAGAAATAGCAACGTTACCAAGACCTCCAGCCCCAATAGCTCCCGCCATAGCTGTTTCACCAACTAACGAAATCAAGGTTACTGTTGATACACGAATAAGATCAGGCAATCCTTCTCCAAGATAGACTTTGATAATATCAAAAAGCGTTGCCCCTGATGCCTGTGCCGCTTCAATCACTCCACGATCTAATTCTGATAAAACTACCTGAACTTGTCGAGCAAAGAATGGGAAAGTCGCTGCTGAAAGAGGAACCAAGGCTGCGGTCGCCCCAAGATTTGTTTTAACAATGAAAAAAGTCACTGGAGCCAAAATGGCTAGCAAGATAATGAAAGGAATCGCACGAAAGACTGAAGTAATCTTATCTAAAACTTGAAAAACCGGACGATTCTCAATAACACCACCGGGTGCAGTCAAAACAAGAAAAAGACCTGCAAGGAGCCCCAAAAGACCACCAATAATAAACGATACAATCGTCATGTATAAGGTAGCATTGATAGCTGCCAACCAACCATTATCTCCTGTCCAACCAATATGATAAACATTTGGTAAATAAGTTTGAATCCACTCTAACATCTAGGCACCTCTCTTTAAAATCGTTAAGTGAATACCGGCTGCTGCAATGGCTTCTTGTGCTGCCAAGAGGCTATCCAAAGCTCCTGATAAGATAACCACCATTTCACCAACAGGTGTATTGTCAAGAATTTCAATATTCCCGTAAAGAATATTGGCAGTGACTTGAAATCGTTTGTAAATTTCATTCAAAATCGGTTCATCTGTCGATGTTCCCGCATAATTAAGTTGCACTAAAATAGAGTCTGCAGCTAGGTTAGCAACAACATCTTGCTGGGCAATCTTTATCATGGCTTCGTCAATGCCAGTCGCTGTTTTAATAAACTCTTGTGTTAATGCTTCTTTAGGATTTGAGAAAATATCTAAAACAGACCCCTCTTCGATCAAAACACCATTTTGCATAACAGCAACACGATTACAGATATCTTTAACAATCTGCATTTCATGTGTGATCATTACCACCGTCAAACCTAATTTTCGGTTAAGGTCTTGTAGCAGAGCCAAGATTTGCTTGGTTGTTTTCGGATCCAAAGCCGATGTTGATTCATCAGAAATCAGGATTTCTGGGTCATTTGCTAAGGCACGCGCTATAGCAACACGCTGCTTTTGACCACCAGATAGCTGCGCTGGATAATTGTCAGAGCGGTCAGATAGTCCCACTAACTCCAATAACTCTGAAACCTTCTTAGCTTTAGCTTCCTTACTCAAATCAGAATGACGTAAAGCAAAAGCAACATTTTCAGAAGCCGTCTTTTGAGCCATCAAGTTAAAATGTTGGAAAATCATGCCGATTTTTTGACGCTTCTGGCGCAATTCTGACGATGATAATTGCACTTTTCCTTTATCATAAGTCACATCATCATTGATGGTAATTTTTCCTGCTGTTGGTACTTGAAGCAGGTTAATCACCCTAACCAAAGTGGATTTTCCAGCACCCGAATAGCCAACAATACCATAAATATCACCCCTATTGATGGTCACAGAAACATCCTTAACAGCCTCGATAGTACGTTTCTTCTGATGAAAAGTGATATCGATGTGTTCTAAATTTATAATCGCATTAGTCATAACTTGCAATTAACTCCTCTATCATTTTTATATGCGTTTCATAGTCTGTCATTTTGACATTTTCATCACTACCATGATCCCGACTATCAGGATTACCAATTCCGAAGGCTGCAATAGGAACTTGCAAAGCTTCAAATACTTGGTACATAGGACCAGTACCAGCTGTCGTTGGTAAAACAGCAACACCATTTGGTGAAAAACCTTCCGCTATGCTAATGACATTTTGAATAGCTGGCGCCGTCATGTCACTCCGATAGCCTTTCTCTCCTAAAGTGTAGGTTAATGTTACTTGATGGTAACCATTTTGGGCAAGTTGTTTTTCAATCAATCCTAAAACCTTGTGAGGATCCATTCCTGGGACCAACCGCACTTCTAGCTTAGCCGAAGCCTGCGCGGGAATAATCGTCTTAACACCTTGTCCAAGATAACCAGATGATAAGCCTTCTATGGTCAAAGCTGGTTCAAAAAATAATCGTCTTTCTAAATCAGCCTGTGTTTTAGCTAAGGTCGGAAGTTTTAAGTCATACAACTCCTTTAAAGAATCCAAATCGAGATGAACATGTTTCGCTACTAAGTCAACCTCATGCTGAGTTGGCTGAACGATGTCCTCATAGATACCATCGACCAAAATCCGACCATCTTCTGCTCTAAGACTAGTCAACGCATTGAGAAGATACCATGTTGCACTGTCAAAGATGGCCCCAAATTTAGAATGACTATCCACCTTAGCAGATTTTACTTCTGCATTGAAAGTAACAATTCCTTTGGTGCCACCGGAAATTTCAATCTGATTTTCCTTATTACGAACACCCTGTTCCCAAATCAAAAGGTCTGCGTCAGTTAACTTATCAGCATATTTTGCTAAATACTTTTCTAAATCAACAGATGCAGATTCTTCTGCCCCTTCCATCATAAAAGTAATGTTCACCGGCAAGTCTTTGTGTTTATTCAAATAAGCCATCACTGCTGTTAAGCGTGCTGTAATATGACCTTTATCATCATTGACGCCGCGACCATACATGTAACCATCCCGAAAGGTGAGCTGGAAGGGATCACTCTGCCAAACCTGATCAGCATCCGCTGGTTGCGTGTCATAGTGATTATAAAAAATAATATGTTTGGCTTCAGGTCGTGGACTCTTAAACTGGGCCAGAATAAAGGGGGCAGCATAACTCTCATCAACAATAACCTGTGCACCAGCATCTTCAAAGACTTCTTTGAGATAGGCTGCCGTTTCAGCCAAACCAACTGCTTGGGCAAAAATAGACTTGCTTGCAATTAGTTTTTCTAAAACGTCAAGGTAGTTTTCTTTCAAGCTAGCTTTTTCTTTGGTTTCATTTATCCCTGGCATATTCTTCCTCTCTACGATCAAGACTATAGTCCAATGAATTCACTTTCAGAACAAGGAACGAAAGACGCAGACAATACCTGATCTTCTTCGAAAATGAAAATCAGACCTTGTTGACTTAGTGTGATGAACTTCAGTTCTATCTGCAGTGGCGCCGCCTAGTTTGCTTTTCGATTTCATCTAGTACCGATAGCGATGATGTCTCAAAGTTCATTCAAAAGACTATACCATAACAAGAAAACAGGAGTGCTTCCCACACGCCTATTTTACTTGTTCATTAATAAATTATTGGAGACTTGAATTAATTTTTTGGAGCACCTTCCCAGATAGCAATATCTGTGCCTTTAGATGCTTTCTTGATGATTTTAGCAACTTCATCCGTTTGGTAAACATCAATCAAAGTCTTGATAGCGTCTGCTTTATCTGATTTTTTCCAATCTTTTTGTGCAGCAATAATATTAATCCATTGTTTTGAACTATCATTTTTTTCTTCAGTGAAGATTGAAGTACCATAATCAACCCCAGCGTCAACAGCGTAGTTATTGTTAATAATAGCCGCATCAACAGATGTCAATGTTGAAGCAGATTGATCAGCGGCGATCTCTTTGATGTTCAAATCCTTTGCATTTGATGTAATATCGTCAAGTGTCGCTACTTCTTCACCTGATGTCGATAATTTAATTAAACCTGCTGATTGAAGCACATACAGGGCACGGCTTTCATTGGTTGGATCGTTTGGCACTGAAATCGTTGCTCCTTTTGGAAGGTCTTTGACATCCGTGTATTTGGCTTTTTTCCCATCTAAACCTGAGAACAGGTGAATAGGACTCAAGAGTGTATCAGCTGCCGCCACCAAATCACCATCATTTTTCTTGTTCCAATCGTTCAAGAAATTATAATGTTGAAAGGCATTAACATCAATTTCACCATTTTTAAGAGCTTTATTGGGTTGTGTATAATCAGTGAACTCTGTGAATTTTAGCTCGACACCTTTTTTCTCAGCCAATTCTTCAACACGGTTCCAAAGAGGTTCAGTAGCATCCGTTTTGGTCATGATACCAACACGAACAACATCTTTATCATCAGCTGAATTATCACCTGAACAAGCTGCCAAAACAACTGTTGAAGCCACAGCTAAACCTGCTATACCTAATGCTTTTTTCAATAATGTCATGTCATCTTACCTCTTACTCTTTTTTAATTGCTTACTTATTATGTCATACACAGTTATTAAAAACAAGTTGTTAAAAACTAGGTTTAGTTATAGCTAAAAATTATAACAAAAAGAGCTGACCTTTGTTCAGCTCTTAAAAATAAGTTATTTAGAAGCTAGAGCTCCCATCGGATCCCATGGTTTCAAGAGAACTGGCTCTGCCTCATAAGCAGCCAACTCTTCAGCTGTTAATAAATCCTTGCGAACAACAATTTGATAGGTATACTCATCCATCCAGGCATCTGAGGCAACGAAATAACCTTTTTCACCAACTTTATCACCCCAAGAATTTTCAACCTTCCATTTAAGGGGTTGACCATTCTCATCTAAATCAACACCTGTCAAGACCATTGCATGGGTCATCAAGCTTTCGCTATAGTCCAATCGACCAGCTTTATCTTGAATGAGTTCAATATCCATACTTGAGGTGAAATCATAGGCATTTGTTGCCATAACACCTGATTTACGATCAGAAGACTGACCAACATCTGAACCAAACCATACCGTTTCACCAGATTGCAGTTGCGCGATAGCCAGCTCTTTAAACCGTTTCATATCAAGATTGAGGTAGCGAACGTCACGACTACCGACCACATTTCCTAGCAGTTCAACGGTGTAAGATTTACCAAAAGGTTTATCCGCTGTCGGCGCATTGATAATAGAAACATAATCATCCAATTTCAGACCAACATATTGCTCATAAAAGGCTTGTGGCGTGATGGCTTTATCACTATGATAGTTATTATCCTTATCACGGTAAGCAAAATCAAAAGTCCGTGGCGGTAGCCCAAGGTTAATAGCTAGAAAGTTAAAAATTTCTTGCAAGAGCTCTTCTTTTTTGCTTTGGATAGCTTTTTCATCAGCACCTTCAGCAATGAGTTCTCTGAGAATTTGAGCATCTTGTCGTAAGAGTTTGTTTAAGTATTGATTGAGTTCACGACTATTGCTTGAGCTGATTGACTCTGGGTAAACGGATTTTGGAACAACACCGTATTTTTCAAAAAGAGACACAACCATATCCCATTGGCCACCGTCTTGTTGAGGCACATCTAAAAGAAATTTAACCTTACGGCTCTCTAATACTTGATCAGCTGTTGCCACAATATTTTCCAAAAACCAATTTGATTTCTCGTATTTATCCCAAAAGAAAGTATGCGCTTGTGATAATTCAAAATCTTCCAATTTAAACTCTGAAATCAGTTTATGGCGAAACGTATTTAGTGCTGCAAACATCCAGCAACGACCCGATGCTTTTTGATTGGAAACAGCATCATTGGTAAGATCTATTGAGAAGACATAATCATTTTCAATCGCACTTTGACGCGTTTCAAGAACTTTTAAGAGTCCTGCGTGAGTCACTGCGTTCTCTAGTGCTTGAAATTTAGGGTTAGCTTGATAGTTATCAAACAATTGATCTATAAAGTTTTTCGTTAATTCAGACATTCTCATCCTCCTAAAATCATGTTACTCCATATTATACGCCTTCAAAGATATTATTCAAGAGAAAAAGGGAACAGGAGTTCTTTTCGGTCAAAAAAACAGTCGCTTTTGGAACTACTTCTGCAACTTCTTCATAAAACGAAAACTCTCAGAAAAAGTGGCTAAATCACCCTTTCTAAGAGTATAAATCACTAGCAATCAGGTCCTTATAGATTCCTTTTCTCTGCTGTTTAGGGAGCGGAGCTTTGGTCTAAAAACAAAGTTTCCCGTATTAACTATTTCCAAAATTCATCAAAAATGGTTATTGGCAAATGACGCTTATGCATGGTTTTTTGCCACCAATTTTCAATTTTTTCTTGGGCTTCGGGTGATACCTGCTTGCCTTCAAGGTAATCATCAATATCGTTATAAGTTACTCCTAATGCAACTTCATCAGCAAGTCCTGGTTTATTTTCTTCCAAATCTGCTATGGGGATTTTTTCATAGAGCGCCTTGTCAGCGCCTAGTTCTATTAAAAGTTGTTTCCCCTGACGCTTGTTCAAACGAAAGAGTGGCAAAATATCCGCTCCACCATCGCCAAACTTAGTGAAAAATCCTGTGATGTTTTCCGCTGCATGGTCCGTTCCAATAACGGCACCACTGTACTGTCCTGCCACTGCATACTGCGTAATCATACGTTGGCGAGCCTTGATATTACCTTTGTTGAAGTCTGATACTTCCACGCCTGCCTTGGCTAATTCTGACACTTGACCATCTACTGCTTCCTTGATGTTAATGGCTAGACTGACGTCGGGCTTGATAAAATCAAGTGCTTTTTGCGCGTCCGCTTCATCAGCTTGAACACCATAAGGAAGACGAATAGCGATGAATTGATAGTCTTGATTGGTTTCAAGACGTAATTCTTCAATAGCTAATTGTGCCAAACGTCCAGCCAAGGTAGAGTCTTGGCCACCTGAAATCCCTAAAACTAAGGTCTTTAAAAATGGGTGTTTTAAGAGATAGGCTTTCAAGAAATCAATGGAGCGACGGATTTCTTCTTGAGCATCAATCTCCGGCTTAACACCTAATGCTTTAATAATAGTTGCTTGTAAGCTCACTTCTTAGTCTCCTTTAACTCGGGCGAAGGCTGCTTTACGAACACGATCAATAAGCGCCATTTTATTGTCCCAAACATCCTGAGCAAGGTCCACCGGGTATTCTTGTGGATTAAGGACACGTTTGTACTCATCCCATAAATCTTCCAACTCTTTATGGGCATACTCTTTGATGTCTTCTAAACTTGGTAGCTCATAAACCAATTGACCATCTTGAAAGATATCCGTCAATAACGGCACAGCATTAAAGTTCTTAACCGTCTTTGAAATGTAGGTATAGACAGGATGGAACATATGGATTTCATCCATTTTAGATACATCAACATCTGCAAACGTAATGTAGTCTCCTTCTGACTTCCCTTTTTCGCGGCTAGTAATACGCCAAACTTGCTTCTTGCCTGGTGTAGAGACTTTTTCAGCATTGTTTGATAGTTTTATCGTGTCTCTCATTTCCCCATTATCATCTTCAATAGAAACGATCTTATAAACCGCCCCGAGAGCTGGTTGATCATAGGCTGTAATAAGTTTGGTTCCAACTCCCCAAACATCAATTTTTGCTTTTTGCATTTTCAAGTTTAGGATAGTATTTTCATCTAAGTCATTAGACGCATAAATCTTGGCATTCGTGAAACCAGCATCATCTAATTGTTTACGAACTTCTTTAGAAAGATAGGCCATATCTCCGGAATCCAAACGAACTCCTTGAAAATTAATCTTATCGCCAAATTCCTTCGCAATCTTAATAGCTGCTGGAACACCAATTTTTAGGGTATCATAAGTATCCACCAAGAAAACACAGTTGTAGTGAGTTTGGGCATAAGCTTTAAAGGCATCATAATCATTACCATAAGCTTGAACCATCGCGTGAGCATGCGTTCCTGACACTGGAATACCAAAAATCTTACCTGCACGCACATTTGAAGTGGCATCCGCACCCCCAATGACAGCCGCACGTGTCCCCCATATAGCAGCATCCATCTCTTGAGCACGGCGAGTTCCAAATTCAAGCAGCGGCTCATCTGCAATAACTGTCCTAATACGAGCCGCTTTGGTTGCAATCAATGTTTGGAAATTAACAATATTCAAAAGAGCTGTTTCAACTAGCTGACATTGTGCCAAGGGTCCCTCTACTTGAACGAGAGGCTCATTGGCAAATACCAAGTCCCCTTCACGTGCTGACTTAACCGAAAGTTCTAATTTAAACTCTTTCAAATAGGCTAAAAAATCCTCTGGATAGCCTTCCTCACGAAGATAAGCAAGGTCTGTTTCTGTGAAACGCAATTGTTTCAAGTAGGACACGATACGTTCCAAGCCTGCAAAAACAGCAAAACCATTTTCAAAAGGTAATTTACGGAAGTAAAGCTCAAAAATAGCGCGTTTGTTGTGAATACCTTGCTGGAAATAAACCTGCATCATATTGATTTGGTAGAGGTCTGTATGTAGTGTTAAACTATCATCGGTATAATTCATTTTCTTGTTTCCTTTATTCTTGATCAAAGTCTCTTTTTTTATCACTGTCAAAAGTTCAAGACTTCTAATCTTGTTGACTATTATAGCACATGCACTAGTTTTAGGGAATCTTTGATGCTTTATCTTGTGAATGTCATAACATTATCAAGACAAAAAGCCAGGACTTTCATCCTGACTCTCTTATGCTTCGTGTTCAACAATATATTGATAAGCTTCCTGACCAGCAATAGCACCATCACCAACAGCTGTTGTGATTTGACGCAAATGCTTTTGACGAATGTCTCCAATAGCAAAAATACCAGGAATGTTGGTTCTCATGTGATCATCTGTCACCACCCAACCCTCTTGATCTGTGATCCCTAAATCACGGAAGAAATCTGATACTGGATCAAGACCGACATAAACGAAGACACCACCGAACTCATGGTTGCTGACGTCATTTGTTTTGACATTTTTGATGTCAACATTGGTAACTTTCATGTCATTACCTTTAATTTCTTCAACCACTGAATCCCAAATGAAAGAAACCTTATCGTTAGCAAAAGCACGGTCCTGCAAAATCTTCTGCGCACGCAATTCGTCACGACGGTGTACAATGGTAACAGAATTAGCAAAACGTGTTAAGAATAAACCTTCTTCAACGGCTGAATCGCCCCCTCCAACAACAAGCAAATCTTGATTTCTGAAGAAGGCACCATCACAAACAGCACAGTAAGAAACCCCACGACTATTGTATTCCTTTTCTCCGGCTACGCCAATTTGACGATGCTTGGCACCTGTCGCGATGATAACCGTTTTTGTTTCGTAGGATTCATCAGCTGTTCGAACGATTTTGTAATCCCCTTTATCTTCAATACCAGTCACAATACCATAAAGGTTTTCAACGTCAAATTTCTCAAGGGGTTCAAACATTTTCATGGATAATTCAGGACCACTGATTAACTCAAAACCTGGGTAATTTTCAACATCAGCTGTATTATTCATTTGCCCACCTGGAGCACCTTGTTCCAAAGTGGCCACTTTCAGATTTGAACGAGCGGCATATAGCGCTGCAGTCATTCCTGCAGGGCCAGCTCCAATCACAATTGTATCGTACATGCTTTCTCCTTTTAAACGACATTTGTAGTCAAATTTTAGCAATTCTTCTCTGATTTAGCAATTATTAAGATCTAAGAACTAACAGCAAAGCCATAAAGGCAAATGAAAAAATAGGAACTGTCAATACACAAATCATCAGGACATCATAAAGAACTTCTTGTCGCTCTTTGGCTGTTTTATCTACTTTTTTATAGGCTCTATTCACCATGTAGGTCAGACCAGCAATAAATACGAAGATGGTTGCCAGTAAGAGCCCCTGTAAGTAAAATGAAATTAAAGTATGTAACATGCGTCTACCTTCTCTGCCTTGGATTTATGGATGCCTCTGTCAACCTAGTGATGACAATGCCAAAACAAACTCAGCCAGACTATCTAGCTGAGTTTTTCTCCATTATATCAAAGATATGACTTTTTGTAACTAGCGAAAAATTCTTTCGTCCGCTCTTCCTTAGGGTGGTTAATCATCTGGTCAGGTGTCCCTTGTTCCAAAATCTTTCCTTTCTCGAGAAAGAGAATTTTATCGGCTACTTGAGCAACAAAATTCATGTCGTGACTTACCAATACCATCGTTTGACCTGCCCTGGCAGCATCTGCAATTGATTTTTCAACTTCACCAACAAGTTCTGGATCGAGAGCTGAAGTCGGTTCATCAAGCAATAGAACGTCAGGTTTCATGGCCAAAGCACGGGCTAAGGCAACGCGTTGTTTTTGCCCACCTGACAAATGTCGAGGGTAGTGGTTTTCTCTATCTGAAAGGCCAACCTTGGCTAATTCTTCCTTGGCAATCTTAGTCGCTTCAGCGTCTGGTAATTGTTTGACAACTTTCAAGCCTTCTTTAACATTTCCAAGCGCTGTACGACGTTCGAAAAGATTAAACTGCTGGAAAACCATAGCTAGTTTGCGACGGAGAGTCAAAATATCTTCAGTTGAAATCGTCTTGAAATCAACCTTGAAACCATCAATGTCAATAGTCCCTGAATCAGCTTCCTCTAGATAATTGAGACTGCGTAAGAAGGTCGATTTTCCAGCACCTGAAGCACCAACAAGAGCCACTACTTCACCTTTTTGGATATCTAAGTCTAACCCGTCAAGCACTTTTTGTCCTGAGAATTCTTTGGTTAAATGACGAATTGAAATCATTAGCGACCTCCCATTTCAAATGATTCTTGAACTGCTTCTGGCGAAGCAATTGCCATACGCTTCTCAATGAAAAGTCCTAGATTTTCAATCAAGAAACTAATCCCCCAATAAACAAGAGATACGGAAATAAAGCGTTCAAAGTAACGATAATCACTACCACCAAGAATTTGGGCTTGAGCATACATTTCAACAATCCCAGCATTAAAAGCAAGCGATGTTCCCTTAGTTAAACCAATCAAACTGTTAATGAGAGTAGGTGTAGCAACGACAGCTGCATTAGGGATAATCACTCGACTATAAATTTGTTTATTGGTCATCCCTAAGCTTTTAGCAGCTTCAATCTCACCAGAATTAACTGACTGGATGGCCGCACGAATCGTTTCACTGGCATAGGCTGCTTCATTAAAGGCAAAGGCAGTAATAGCGAATACTGATGCTGGAATAGCATTAATATTCATATCTAAGCCAGTTTTTTGATTAATTGCCTTGAGTAAAAGCGGGATACCATAGTAACTGAGCATCAACTGAACCAGAATTGGTGTGCCACGCAAGAAACTAACAAAAAAAGCTTGAATAGGGTAAATCACTTTAATGCGATTAATCTTAACAATCGCAAATAAAAGGGCTAGGATAAGCCCAGCGACTGCACCTGCCAAAGTTAAGCCGATTGTTAATGGAAGATGTTCTAAAATGGATGGAATGGCATCAAAAACAGCCCTCCATGAAAAAAGTTTACCAGCTGGTAGTTTTTC
The DNA here is from genome assembly GCF_040225085.1 of Streptococcus jiangjianxini. Taxonomy (NCBI): domain Bacteria; kingdom Bacillati; phylum Bacillota; class Bacilli; order Lactobacillales; family Streptococcaceae; genus Streptococcus; species Streptococcus jiangjianxini. The sequence goes on from NZ_JBEHGL010000003.1 coordinate 47,114, forward strand.
CACAAGACTTTCATACCAAGCTGCCGCTAAAAATAATGGTTTCATAAGCATTTCCTTTTCATTGATAACCTTCTATCTGTCCATTCTATCATTGACCGTCTAGCCTGTAAAATAGGAGGTTTTAAAGAGGTGATAGCTTTTGCCTATCACCTCTTAGCTTTTTTCTATCCCTACTCTTGATTATCAGTTTTTAAGCTGGGTGCTGAAATCACCGCCAAAATGCTTGCGACTTAATTTTTTCAGGGTCCCTTCCTTTGCTAATTGCTCCAGCCGTTTATCAACATAAGCTTGAAGTTCTTTTCCTTTTTTATCTTTAGCAAATAAAAAGTATTCTAAGCCATCAGTCTCATCTCCAGAATTGTCCTTAATATCTGATATCTCTAAATCGAATCCTTGATCCTTAACGATATAATTAGCAGAAATAGCATCGTACAAAATAAAATCAATTTTACCACTTTCAATATGTTGCATTCTTGTCGATAATCCCGTTGAACTTGAAGCATATCGAATATCAATTGGCTCTTTATCAGGGTGATTTTTATTCCAATTTTTTAAAACGTCCGCATAATTGACACCTGGTAAAACCTCCGTTGTTTTTCCAGATAAGTCATCTAGACTACTGTATTTTTTCCCTGATTTTCCAACAATAACATGGTTCGATTTGGAGATAGGTTTTGAAAAAAGATACTTTTCAGCCCTATCATCATTGTAGGCAAAGTCATTTGCTGCTATATCAAATCGACCAGCGTCTAATCCTGTCAAAATACTATCAAAAGCTGTTGTCACGAATGTAACGTGATATTTTGAGGAGTCTTTAAAGACTGCTTTTAAAACATCAATATCATATCCAGTAAATGTTTTACCTTTTTTATAAGTAAACGGTGCTGTATCCGAGTCTGTAGCCACTATAATCTCATTACTTTTTGTCTTTCCTTTGACTTGATGAGTTAGGGTGAGCATTCCTACTACCAAAACAGCTATAGCACTAAGAGCAACCAAGAATTTTCTTTTCATTAACAAACACTCGCTTTCTTTTTTATAATCGACAGTTTATCAAATTTAAGAGCTCACTACCAATAGTAATTTCATATCATGTCTTAAAGAATATATATATCAAAAACTCAAAAGATAATTTATAGAATAACAGTAAACCGAATTAGTAGATGTTTACGTTTGGTACTAATATTAATTTAAAATCAAAAGTAGTTGAGATCCAGTCTCTGTGTCCAATCGATTTTAGTAGGAAAGGAATGACTTATTTTGTCATAACATTACGATTTCGCTATTTATGAATTTTGTTTAGCATCATTCAGTCACTAAAGATAGTATGATGTTTTGTCACGTCACATTAGAGTTACTTCTCCTATATAAAAAAGAGTGGGAAAGAACACCAACTCAACGGTAGGATTCTTTCTCGCTCTCTAGCCTATAATGCTGATTATGCTAAGCGGATTAATCTGATGACGCTTACTATAAATGTCATCACGAGGTCACTAAAAGGTTTGTTTTTTAGCTTTACGTTCAGCACGGCCTCGCGCCCTATTAGCGGCACGACGTTCTTTTTTACGTTTCTCATCGACGGCCCACTGAATTTTCTTTTTATAACCTGGTTTTACTTTTTTCTTTTTCTTCTTAACCAAGCCAATCATTTCAGTGTCTAATTTCTGATACGCTTTTTCGCGTTGATGACGACGATCACGGTCATAGGTGTCTTGGATTTCACCATTTTTCAACACCTTTGGCTTAAATGTAATACCCATTTTTTCCAATTCGCGAATATCTGAATCATCACTGGGTTGGTAAAGTGTAATCGCAATTCCAGATAAACCATTACGTCCTGTACGTCCTACACGGTGGACGAAGAAAGATAGGTCCTGTGGGATGGCATCGTTGATCACATGACTAACCCCTTCGATATCAATTCCGCGGGCAGCCAAATCTGTCGCAACAATATACTCAAAATCTAGGTTTTTGACTTGATTCATGATACGCTTTCGCTCACGTGGAGGAATGCCTCCATGGATTTTTGCCACTTTTAAGCCATTAGCTGACAAGTACGAGTGCAATTCGTCAGCACGCTCTTTAGTATTAACAAAAATCATAGCCATATAAGGATTGATGACCTTTGATAAATTCAAAATTTGTGTATTTTTATCTTTTCCTTTTGTTGAAATCAACCAGTTATCAATCGTATCAGCGATAACAGTACTTGTTTTGATTTGTTCGATCACTGGATTAGTCAAGTATTTCTTAAGGAAGGGTTGTAATTTTTGAGGAATAGTCGCTGAGAAGACCAACATTTGAACATCTTTAGAAAGGCTGGCGGCAATCTTATCGACCGTATCAAGAAATCCCATATCCATGGTCATATCGGCTTCATCAACCACAAAAGTATGAGCTCTGTGAATCTCCAAATCTCCTGATTGAACCAAGTCATATACACGACCTGGGGTTCCGATAACAATGTGCGGTTGTGCCGTTTTTAAACGTTCCATTTGACGCAACTTATCCGTACCACCCACATAGTTTACCACACGAAGCTCTTTCTTAGAATGCGACGCAATTTGTTTAGTCGCTTGGTAAATTTGAGTAGCCAACTCGCGACTAGGTGCTGTGATAACTGCCTGAACCTCAGACTTTCCTTCATCCAGTTTTTCAAAAATAGGTAACAAGAAAGTATGGGTTTTACCTGAGCCTGTTTTTGACTCTCCAACCAGATCACGACCTGAACGAACCACTGGGATTAATTTCTGCTGTACAGCTGTTGGTTCTTTAAAACCAATCTCATCTAAAGCAGATTGAATATAAGTTTTAAAATTAAAATCTTTAAAGGACATAATGCCTCCTTTTCTTATGACCATTATAACATAATAAAAGCAAGGAAAATCTTCCTTGCCCTAAAATTATAAATAAAGTAAAGCTAGCGTCACTAAACTAGAAACGATGGCTACTGACCACATAAAGCCATCAACTTTCCATTCACTCCAGCGCTCTCCCTTTCCTGACAAGCCTCCTAATTCAAGATGGTGGTGAAAGGGTGTCATTCGGAAAATCCGACGACCTTCTCCATATTTTTTCTTAGTGATTTTGAAATAGGTCACTTGTAACATGACTGATGCTGTTTCAAAAACATAGACAAAACCAGTCAGTAATAGTGTCCACTCTTGTCGTAGAGCAATAGAAATAGCTGCTAACATAGCACCAAGCGCCAGTGAACCAACATCCCCCATAAAAATCTTGGCTGGTTTTTTATTGAACACAAAAAATCCAAGAAGGGCACCAATCATTGCGGCAATCATGATCAAAATATCAAATTGTTTTTGGACAAAGGCAATGACACCATAAGTTGCCAAAGTAATGACAACTGAAATGGAAGCAAGGCCATCAATACCATCGGTTAGATTGACCGCATTAGAAAAACCGACAACCCAAAAAATGACAAATGCGACATAAAAAACACCTAGTGGAAGCTCCCAACCTAAGATATTCAAACTAGTAATGCCACTCGGACGAACGTGTATAAAATAGAAAAGCAAACCAGCAACAATCTGAAGAATCATCTTTTGCCACGGAGTCAGACCTTCATTGATTTGTTTAAAGATTTTCAAAAAATCATCCAAGAAACCAATAATACCATAAATCAAGACAACAGATATAATACCAACCGTTGCACCAACAGCTGCACCTTGATTAATTTGGTTAACAAGTCCAAAAATAAGGCTAACAAGAAGACTAACTGTTAAAAAAACAGTTCCTCCCATAGTTGGTGTACCAGCTTTGGCTAGATGTTGCTTGACATCCTCATGCATTTGCTGTCCACCAATTTTTTTCATCTGATAATAGCGAATAAAGAAGGGCATAGCGATAATCGTTAAGACAAAGCTCACGATACCGACTATTATACTGATTAACATGTTACTCTCCTAATGTAATTTTGATATTTTTCTTTTTCTTAAACGGTGTGCCGACATCCGTGTTTTGTTTAACAACTTTTCCAGAACCTTTAATCGTGATACTCAAATCATTCCATTTGGCAAATGCCTGAACATTACGCTTGCTCCAACCATACATGTCTGGCATTTCGTCGACTTTTCCAGCCTGAACAAGGATTTGTTGATTGGCTTTTAGTTTCGTACCTTTGGTTACAGACATTTTGGTCACTTTCGCACCATCGCCAACGATGATTGGATGCACAAGATTTTTACGCAAGGTCTCAATAGCTTTTGACGTTGATTGGTCAACAAAATCTGGAATCTCGTAAGTTGTCTCACCGCGTTTTTCTTTGGTGGCTACTGACGTGGTTAATTGATCCTGCATGGTCATAGCTTCTTGAAGAACTGGATTAAAAATAGTTCGCCACTCTAACCCCTTCCAACTCTCTGGTTGTTGTACGGTGACATACATGGTAAAGAGTGGTTTTTCCGCAGGAATCATAGCAACAACTGAATGGATATAATCCCGCTCACCAGTAAGATAGCCTGAACCGTCATCCTTGGCAATCTGTGCAGTACCAGATTTAACGGCGATAGATTCGTTACCGACTTGGATAATTGGTTCTCCAAGCCAGTTTGCATATAAGGTACCATAGTAAGGTGTGGTTCCAACCGCAACCATGTGTTCTCGGGTTTCCTTAGCAGCTTTTTTGCTAACTGGGTTTCCGACAATCTCAGGCTTAGAGACACGGCTGGTACTGTCATTGTGGTTGACCACTTGACTGATAAATTGTGGTTCTAACATTTCACCGTCATTTGAAACACCACTAAAGGCTCGTAACATTTGTGACTGTGTTACCGCAATCCCCTGACCAAAAGCGCTGGTGGCAGTATTAACGCTATTATTAGAAATAATACCAGCCGATTCAGAACCCATGCCGAAGTAGGTCGACTCCCCAAATTTGAATTTTGTGAGATAATCACGCCACTTAGCATTCCCCATTTTCTGCTCCAAGAGGGTCATCCCTACGTTACTTGAGTAAGCAAATCCTTGAGCAAATGTCATCGTTTGAATACCAGCGGTACCATTATTGACTGACCAGTCATTAACAACTATGCCAGATAGATTCAATCCAGAGTTGGTGAAGTACTGATTGGCTTTGAATTTTTTAGCATCAATGGCTGACGCTAAGGTCATGACTTTCATGGTAGAACCTGGCTCATAGTTGGTTTGATAGAGCGTGTTTTGCCATGAGAAATTTTTGTCATCAAGACCCTCAAGGGTATCAGAGTTAAAACTTGGGCGTTGCGTTGTCGCTAATATTTCACCCGTTTGTGAGTTAACAATGGTTGCGCTAGCAAATTTCCCCTTTGCTTCTGCTTGGAAAGCATCCATCTGGGTTTCTAAATAGGTTTGCAGAGGAGCTGACAGGGTGGTGTAGACATCACGACCATCCGCAGCCTTTTTCACAACATGTTGAGTTCCAAGGAGGATGTTACCGTTACGATCTTTTTCATATTCAACGGTACCATCTTTACCAGATAAAACATCATCCAAAGAGGCTTCGACCCCTGTAACACCTGACAAAATGGTTGATCCATCGTCTTCTACCTGGGGTTGTGCCAGACCGATGAACTGGGAGGCAAACACACCATTAGGATACATCCGACTGGTACTAGTATCAAATGAAATGCCTTTTATTTTTGCTTTTTCAATGACATCCTTTAAAGTGCTCATCTTACTGTAACTAAGATTAGAACCTTTTGTACCAAAGGAAACTTGTGTCAGTTTCTCCTGTTTCAACTGACTCATAACATATTTCTTTTCCATCCCTAACTGCTTGCTAAATATTTCGGCAACTTTTTCAAACTGGGATGGCTGTACATATAGTTTTTCTTGATCAGCATTGACATACGTTTTATCAATGATGGCATAAACACTGTAGGTCGTTGAATTTTCCGCAATGACGTTACCATTGCGATCAAAAATACTGCCTCGTCTTGCCTGCAAGGTTGATCTGCTATTGTAGACAGCTTTAGCACCTTCTGACAAATCGACTCCAAATTTACTATCTGAGCCAACAATAACAGCAAAGTTGATGACAAAGACAAAAAAGATGAACACTGTTAGGATCATCAAGTTTTGACCAGCATAACGCCTATTCTCTTCTGGATGTTCTTTTCTAATCTTGACAACATAGTCAAGAAAGAGTTTTCGAAGTTTACTCATTTCTACTCCACGTTTTGAATATTGTCATTCTGAATGGTTAGACCGGCTTTTTTGGCAATTTCAGCAATCCGATCGTAACGGCTCAATTCATTGACTTCTTGCTTAGCATCATTTAAGTCTGTTTGAGCGCCATTGATTTCAACATTCCAATGATTGATTTCTTGTTGTATCTGCATGTTACGACTCTGCAAATAGATGATGCTAATCGCCATAAAAATAGCAGTCACCACAATAGCTCCGTAGAAAGCCTTTTCAATGCGTGTAAACGTACGGATTCTTTTTTGCAAAGCCTCCGTAAGCGCCTCACGTTTGGTTTCGTTTGGCATACTTATTTCCTAACTTTTTTTGCCACTCGCAACTTAGCAGAGTGGGCACGATTATTAGCTTCTAATTCTTCTTGACTCGGTAAAATTGGCTTGCGGTTAACCAGCTCCATTTTGGGTTGTAAGCCATCTGGGATAAATGGCAAACCTTTTGGCACTTCCACTGTTGAGGCTTCTTTGAAGAGTTGTTTCGTTAAACGATCCTCTAAAGAGTGAAAGGTAATCACAGAAATTCGTCCATCGACAGCCAGTAAATCTAGGGCTTCTTGGATTGAATCATCAGCCGCACCTAATTCATCATTAACTTCGATACGGACAGCTTGAAAAATCTGCTTAGCAGGGTGACCTTTTTTCTTGAGTTCTTTAGCAGGTTTAGCTGATTTAATCAACTCTGCCAACTCGGTTGTAGTCTCAATAGGCTTGACTTGACGCGCCTGTTCAATCTTACGAGCAATCTGTTTAGAGAATTTATCCTCACCATACTTAAAGAAAATGCGCACTAAGTCATGGTAATCATAAGTGTTAACTACATCATAAGCCTTTAGCTCTGCTTGGCGGTTCATGCGCATATCAAGAGGAGCGTCTTGCTTGTAAGAAAAGCCACGTTCACGTTCATCTAGTTGTGGGCTAGAAACGCCCAAATCATACAAAATCCCATCAATCTCAGTCACTCCTAGTCGGCCTAGATTAGACTTCAAATGACGGAAATTGTCTTTAATGAAGGTGACCATTCCCTTGTCAATATAGTTTTTTAGTTTTGCTTGGGCATTATCAATAGCTGTCTGATCTTGATCAAAACAGTAAAGATGCCCCTTTTCGCTTAATTGAGATAACAGATAAGACGAGTGGCCTGCACCGCCTAGGGTCGCATCCACATATATTCCGTCGGGCTTGATATCAAGCATATCAACGGTTTCGTGCAAAAGCACTGTTACATGATGAAAGTCTTTAGTCATAACCTTTATTATATCATAAATGAATCTTGCTTGTCTTAAATGTGCAAACGGACATGGTCGCTAGAGTTTGGAGGAGAATACCATCGAGCTTCAGTTTTTACTAAACTAGGAAAGTCTGTCTAGCAGGTCTCTAACGTCTTCTTTTAAAGAACTGATCTGTTCAGAGACTGCTGATATTTCCTTTCCAACTTTCCAATCTGTATAGACATTATCTGCCCAAATATCCCAGAATCTATCGCTTTTTGAATTAGAAATATCAGTAACCAAGTCAAGTTCTACATCACTGAGTTTTTCTTGAGTTATCTTTCTTAGCTGATTTAATCCTTCTAATTTCTGATTGACTTTAGTGATCTTATCTCGTTTAATAGCACTCATAAAAACATTACCAGCAATCAAGTCCATAATGCTCCAGTCATTGAGGTTTTTAAGATCATTCTGACAGTCGTCAATCGCATTTAATAACTGTCTTAAAGCTTCTTTGGCTTCGTCGTTCTGTTTGGTCATAAATGTCCTCCTAAAATGACTTAGTCTCTAATTTGGCCCTGTCCATTGATGTAAAACTTCGTTGACGTTAAAGCTTCTAAGCCCATTGGTCCACGCGCATGCATTTTTTGCGTTGAAATTCCAATTTCGGCCCCTAATCCAAAAACAAATCCGTCTGTAAAGCGAGTTGAGGCATTGACATAAACGACTGCTGCGTCAATACTATCTTGGAACATTTCTGCTCTTCTAATATCTTGGGTCACAATCGCCTCTGAATGATGGCTTGTGTAACGGTTCACCCAGTCCAGCGCCTCTTCAAAATGGTCAACCACTTTAACCGATAGGATGTAATCTAGAAACTCTGTCGCAAAATCTTCTTCTGTCGCTTCAACAGAATTTTTCAAATAAGACATGGCCGCTTGGTCTGCTCTAAATTCAATGTTTTGTTTGTCAGCTAATGCTGCTTCTAACTTTGGAAAGAAATCTGCCGCTATAAGACGATGAACTACAAGACTTTCTGCTGCATTACAAACGCTTGGTCGTGAGGTTTTAGCATTGATCACGATTTCAGTTGCCATATCTAAATCAGCATACTTATCGACGTAGATATGAACATTACCAACTCCTGTCTCAATGACTGGTACCTTGGCTTTTTCTTTAACCGTTTGAATAAGGCGTGCACCACCACGTGGAATAAGGACGTCAACGTAATCAGTCGCCACCATTAATTCTTCTGCCACAGCGTGTGAGGTATCTTCTACCAACTGAACAAAATCAGGATTGTAACCAGCCTCTTGAATAACCTGACGCGCCACCTGAACAAGAGCTTTGTTAGAATGGATAGCATCCTTACCGCCACGCAGAATGATAGCATTATTAGTCTTTAAGGCAAGACTAAAGGCATCAATGGAGACGTTAGGACGACTCTCAAAAATCATTGCAAGAACTCCAAGCGGAACTCGTTTTTGAACAATTTTCAAACCATCCAAATTAGTATAACCACGCACAACCTGTCCAACAGGATCAGACAAGTCTGCTACTTGACTGACGCCTTCTGCGATGGCTTGGATACGCTCTTCTGTTAGACGCAGACGATCGACCATAACGTCTGAAATGCCGTGTTCTGCTGCAGCTGCCACGTCTTTAGCATTAGCTTCCAAAATAATGGTTGAAGTGCTCACCAAAGCATCAGCCAAGGCCAAGAGCAGTTGATTTTTAGCAATGGTTGACAAAGAAGCTAAGTCGCGACTAGCCACTTTTGCTTGTTTTCCAAGTCTTTCAATTACTGACATAACCTGTTCCTACTTTTCTTGTTTAAAAAGGGTACCGATGACTTGACCATCGAGTACTCTGAGAATATCTCTTGGGTTTTCCCCATTCATTAAGACCATGGCTCCATTATAGTCAAACATCATTTGTGCTGACTGGATCTTGCTGAGCATACCACCAGTTCCAAATTTAGAGCCCGCCCCACCAGCTGATTTTAAAATCTCTTCAGTAATCTCACTCACACTTGTTCTCAAGGTGGCATCGTCATAGATGGTTGGATTTTTGTCAAAAAGACCGTCGATATCCGATAACATGATCAGCAAATCTGCTTTGACAATCTTCGCGACGATAGCTGACAAGCGGTCATTGTCACCAAATTTGGTGGCATGGTCCATTTCATCAACACTGACTGCATCATTTTCATTGACAATGGGAACTATCCCCAAATTCAAAAGACTTTCAAAGGCATTGGTCACATTCTCCAGGCTTTCTGGAAATTCAACCACGTCACGTGTCAGTAGAATTTGAGACACATTGGTTTGATAATGAGAGAAAATCTGAGCATAGAGGCTCATCATAGCTACCTGGCCAACACTTGAGACAGCCTGCTGCTTTGATAGTTCTTGTGGGCGGCTATCCATGTCTAAAAGGTTTAAACCAAACCCCATGGCACCGGATGACACCAAGACGACTTCTAATTCCTTGTTACGGAGACTGGCAATGACAAAAGCCAGTTGATCAATTTTTTCTAAATTAATTTTTCCGTTTGGCAGGACTAAAGAACTAGTTCCTATTTTGATCACCAAACGTTTTACCTTACTAAATTCTCGCTTCATAGGCAAATTATACTAAATTTTTAAGCATTAGAATAGTTTGAACATCAAAAAAGCCTCATATCATGAGACTTTTTGACTAATTAAAGTGATTTATACAATTGAGTAGCATTCTCTACTGTAAATCCATACTCTTCAAAGATTTTATTTCCTGGAGCAGATGTTCCCCAGGTATCAATAGTAAGGGTTGTCCCTTTCAAGCCTGTGTAACGTTCCCAGCCGTAGCTTGCTGCTGCCTCGATAGCAAGGCGTTTAGTTACAGAACTTGGGAGAATTTCTTCCTTATACTCTGGTGTTTGTGCATCAAAGAGGTTTTGAGATGGCATAGAAACCACACGAACGTGAATACCTTCTTCAGCTAGAGAGGCTTGTGTGTCAAGTGCCAATTTCACTTCAGAACCTGTTGCGATAATGATACCATCAAGATCACCTTTTGCTTCTGAAAGAATGTAGGCACCCTTGTTAAGACCTTCTTCAGCCAATTCTGCCGTTCCTTCAAGAACCGGTAGGTTTTGACGCGTTAGGACAAGCATGGTTGGCGTTTTAGTTTCGCGAAGGGCACGTTTCCAAGCGGCATTAACCTCGTTACCATCAGCTGGACGAATAACGTTAAGGTTTGGCATTGAACGAACACTTGCCAATTGCTCGATTGGTTCGTGAGTTGGTCCGTCTTCTCCAACAGCAACTGAGTCATGAGTCATGACATAGACAGTTGGCAATTCAGCTAGAGCTGCCATACGAACAGCTGGGAGTAGGTAATTTGAGAAGACGAAGAATGTTCCACCATAAATCCGGCTACCACCGTGAAGAGCTATACCGTTCATCGCTGCAGCCATGGCAAATTCACGAACGCCAAACCAGATGTTACGACCTTTGTAATTATCTGCTTGGAAGTCCGTTTCAACCTTGACCATAGTGTTGTTTGAACCTGAAAGGTCTGCAGAACCACCCCAGAAGTATGATACCTGCTCAGAAATTTGTTGGATGGCTGCTTGACTAGTAACGCGGCTGGCAGAACTTTGGCCAACTTCATGGGCATCAAGTTCTACTTCTACCGGTTTCAATTCAAAGGCTGCTTTATAGTCTGCGGCTAATTCAGGATATTCAGCTTCATACTTAGCAAAGAGTTCGTTCCAAGCTGCTTCTGCTTTTTCACCACGTGCTTGTAGTCCTGTCGCAAATCGCTCAGCTACTTCTTCAGGCACTGTAAAAGCAGGATAGTCATAACCGTAAACTTCTTTAGCGTGTGCAATCCCTTCATCACCAAGTGGGGCACCGTGAACCGCAGATGTTCCTTGATTTTTAGCGCCATAACCAATAATAGTTTTAATTTCGATAATGGTAGGCTTATCTGACTCTGCTTTTGCTTCTTCGATAGCTTTAGCAATAGCTTCTAAATCATTGCCATCTTCGACCAAAAGATGTTGCCAGCCGTAAGCCTCAAAGCGTCCTTTAACGTCTTCTGTGAAAGCCATTGACGTTGGACCGTCAAGTGAAATGTCATTTGAATCATAAAGGAGCACCAATTTACCTAATTTCAAGTGTCCTGCGAGACTAGCAGCTTCTTGAGAAACCCCTTCCATCAAATCACCATCACCATTGAGAGCGAAAGTATAGTGATCGACAATATTAAAATCAGGTTTATTGTATTTAGCAGCCAAGTGCGCTTCAGCCATTGCCATACCGACAGCGTTCGCAATCCCTTGTCCAAGTGGTCCTGTTGTCGCTTCGACACCATCAGTATGGTTTACTTCAGGGTGACCTGGTGTTTTTGAGCCAAACTGACGAAAGTTTTTGATATCTTCCATCGTGACGTCATAACCTGACAAGTGAAGTAAACTATAAATCAAGGCACTTCCATGACCCGCTGATAGGACAAAACGATCACGGTTAGTCCACGAACGGTTTGTTTTAGGGTTTATATTCAAAAATTGATTCCAAAGCACATAGGCCATTGGCGCTGCACCCATAGGAAGCCCTGGATGACCTGAATTGGCTTTTTGGATCATATCCATTGAAAGTGAGCGGATGGTATTTACCGCTAATTGATCAACTGTATCAAAAGTCATAATTCCTCCTTTATGACAAGAAATGGTTTCAGCCATTTCACAAAAATAAGTCTGTAATCGTTTTTATTATACCATAAAAACATCGTTTTTTTCTATCTAATTGATAAAATCTAGCAGCAATTTGCACAAATCATCTAGTGTAGTCACCTGATAATCTGGGAAATACTGAGAAGAAGCCAGGGGTTTATTTCGACGATTAAACCAGATGACATGCCAACCTGCTGACTTTGCACCAACAACATCATTATCAAAGGAATCACCAATATAAAGGCATTCTTTCGGAGAATAAGCATAGGGTTCATTTATTCACCTTTAACATGCTGTAAACCTTGATTTTATAGGCTTTATACTTTTTTGATAGATTTAAAAACTCTTTAATTAGTTAGTAAAAGTTAGCAAATTAGTAAGCAAATTTTAGACGAGTTCAGCAAGCAAGAACTGCGTAGTCACCAGCTACGCTTTTTTTATTATATCATGTTACCGTCTTGCGCGTGAGTAAGAAAAGCCAAGCGAAAGGCTAGGTTTTTCACCTTTTTACCCGTCAAAACCGCATAAAATCAGCGTTCTACTAGTTTCCAAAAATTTCAAAAAGGGAATTTTTTGCACGGAAAGGGGCGGCGTTCTCAAAACCCGAACATTCCTACCCACGATAAAAAAAGATGGGGGTATATCCGAATGATACATGCCCCCCTGCTTTAGTATCGCCCGTTATCTCGGCTCTGATTCACCAACACTTTATCTAATTCAGCCATTGCCTCTTTCTTCAGCCGAAAGAACTTTGAGCGACTTATATCAAGATGTTCTTGTGCTTCAGTCAAGGTTTCAGTGTTCACTATTGCAAACAACACCATCACCAATTCCAAGTCTTTAATCTGTTGAAGAATGTTCAGCAATTGTTTTCGCTCATTGTGTAACTGTTCAATCTGTTTCATCAGATAATTAGATTGGTCTAAATAAGCTACTGTTTTGCTCTCTACTGCATTTGTTTTGCTTATCTGCACTCTTGTATCAGAATAACTTTGAGAACCATAGACAATGCTTAAAGTCGCTTCTCTGTCTTCTTCCAATGTTTGAATCAATTTAGGAATAGACTTTAATTGATTGATTAGTTGTTTAGCGTCCACTTCTGCCCCTCCGTGTATGGTATAATAAGATTGCTAATACTTATTAACACGAGGCTGGCGAGTGCTGGTCTTTTTATCAGATACTTTCTTATATTTTACCACCCTTAGCGTATTAAATTAAGAAACAAAAAGATGAACTCAATAAGGGAATTTTTCCATATTCAAAGGAGTAGAGAATGTCATTTGCTGATTTTTTGAATAAAAAACAAGAGGAATGGAATAAATCTTATCCACTTCCTGACTTTGCTGCAATGTCTGACGAAGAATTGCTAAAACAACCTATGAGCGATGCTTTTGTAGATTATGAATTTGCAAAAAAATTAAGCGAGGAACTCAAAAAACGGCATTTGTGGCCAAAGTAAGAAGTTCAAAACCAGACGGAAAGCTAAGGCTGACCGTCTTTTTTTGTATCATAAAAAGCATAGACGCTCCCACCGCCTCCGCAACAAAACTGCTTCATGGGCGTTAAAAGGTCTATGCTTAGTTGGTAGAGAAACCGCGCTCCAGTGGGTGCTCGACCTCTCTACCTTAGATATATTATATCTCATCCCGTAAAGGATAGCAATAAAATGGCGTTATGTTTTAGTCACCGGTGACTATTCTCCCATTCCTCAACCTCGCTAGGAAAAATATCCCAAAAAATAATTTCAACCCCATCCATTTTTTCCGTATACTCACGAGCTTCTTTTTCCGAGTCAAATTCAGCAAGTAAATGCTTTTCTATAAATTTAGGTGTATATTCTTGCTTCTTTATTTGAAATTTCCCGTCATGGAATTGAACAAACGCAAAAGCAAGATGACTATCTAGATCAGACTTATCTCTTAACTTCAATAATCTTTTCTTTAAAGCATTAGACACTATAATCATGAAACAGATTACCGATCCAGTCACCTTACAACTCTTTTCCTCTTACCTCCTCTTTATCTTCAGCTGCATAGACTTGTGTCGCTCTAACAGCACGCTTCCATCCTTTGTAAAGTTTCTCTCTGCGTGAAGAAGGCATGTGCGCTTGGAACCGTTGACCCGCTTCGTTAAGTTTCTTAATCTCTTCAATGTCTTTCCAATAGCCTACTGCCAATCCTGCTAAGAAGGCTGCACCAAGAGCCGTTGTTTCTAAATTCTTAGCTCGGGTGATGTCTATCCCAAGAATGTCTGCTTGGAATTGCATGAGGTAATTATTCATCGCAGCTCCACCATCCACACGCAATTCAGGAATAGCAATTCCTGAGTCTAGTCGCATGGTATCAATCACATCGCGTACCTGATAAGCAATGGATTGTAGCGTTGCTTTTACAAAATCTTCCTTGCTGCTACCGCGCGTCAAGCCAAAAACTGACCCCCTAGCATCAGAATCCCAATAAGGTGCTCCTAGCCCCGTGAAAGCAGGAACCACGTAAATGTCATCTTCTGCCGTCGACTGTAAAGCCAGCATTTCAGAATCTGCTGACTGTTCAATCATACGAAGTCCATCGCGAAGCCATTGAACAGCAGAACCAGCAATAAAAATAGAACCCTCTAAGGCATAGTAAATATTGCCATTGATGCCATACCCAATCGTCGTCAACAAGTTATTCTGGGATAGTTGCATCTCTTCACCGGTATTCATAATAATGAAAGAGCCAGTTCCGTAAGTATTTTTAATCTTCCCTTTTTCAAAGGCTAACTGTCCAAATAAAGCAGCTTGTTGGTCCCCAGCCATCCCTGAAATTGGAACACTGCCGCCATAGAAATGAAAGGGTGCTGTCACACCATAAATTTCCGAATTGGATTTTACTTCTGGTAGCATAACCTTAGGAATATTAAGAAGGTCTAGAATCTCATCATCCCAGGTTAACTCTTTTATGTTATAAAGCATGGTACGAGCAGCGTTGGAATAATCTGTAATATGAGCCTGACCGTCTGTCAATTTCCAGACTAGCCAAGTGTCAATTGTACCAAATAATAATTCTCCTTTTTCAGCTCGTTCTTGTGCCCCGGGTACTTTGTCCAGAATCCAACGCACCTTTGTTGCAGAGAAATAAGCGTCAATCACCAAACCTGTTTTTTCATGAAACATATCCGTGTAACCGTCGTTTTTCAGCTGCTCTGCCAGAGCAGCTGTTTGACGTGATTGCCACACAATAGCATTATAAATCGGAAGACCAGTATGCTTATCCCACACAACTGTTGTTTCGCGCTGGTTCGTAATCCCAATTGCCTCTATTTGATCGGGTTTAATCCCCGATTCAATGAAAGAACTAGCTATCACTGATTGTACCGAATTCCAAATTTGATTAGCATCGTGTTCAACCCAACCAGCTTTCGGAAAAATCTGTGGAAATTCCTTCTGGCTTGTGCTGACACTCTGTCCTTTTTTATCAAAGATAATAGCCCTTGAACTTGTCGTTCCCTGATCAATAGCCATAATATATTTTTTTTGAGACATTCTCGTCCTCCTCTATTATAACAAGTAAGCGTTTTCCAACTCTTTTACTATATCAAAACTCTAGCAATTCTGCATTTATTTTGCTGCCGTATCGTCTGTTACTAATACTTAGTTAGTTTCAAAAAATAACTTTTTTGGATCTTTTCTTAGGTAGTGCGGACAAAAGCAATCCCCTTTCGGAGTTGCATTCCTAATTTTTGAGCCTAGGTCTCAAAAATTTCGTTATTAGTGACAGCAACACTATCACTAATAATATCACTACGGCGAAAATACCCTTTCAAGCTCACTTCGTTCGCTCTAAATTGCGGAATCTTATTTGGCTATTTAATGCATCGTGTTATTTTTTGATTTTAGATGAGTATATCTATACTACTTAATGTTAAAAAACCTAAAATCATTAATCTAAAGATTTTGATTTTAGGTTTTTTGTTTATTTTATAGCCTTTTGGATTAACTTTGATACATCATCACTCTCGACTTGCCGTAGGCGAGTACTGTCTGCGTCTTTTCTGTTTTTTTGTCTGAAAGCTAATTCATTTGACGATAACAGTCATCGACAAGATTTTAAGGATTTGAAGTTGCCTTTAAGCTATCAAGATTCAGGATCATCCAAACTGCGACCATGCAAGCCTTTTTCACGTTGAACTTGACGGAGTTTTTCTGGCGTTACATCATTACCATCTTCATCAACTAATTTGATGCCTTCGATATGATGACGAAGTGATCGGCGATAACCGTCAATATATTCGCGTCGAAGTTTGTCCTGCTCAACTTTTTCCTCATCAGTGAGGCCAACCGTTTTTTTCTTCTTTGCTAATTCATTAATGCGATTAATTTTAGCTTGGTCCATCTTAAGATATTAAGCCTATGCGTCCCAAGAAAGATAACTATTAAAGCGGATATATCCACATCCAACCAGTGGTTTTCTTTTCTTACGGAGACGTAGTGAGGGTGTTACCTCTGTGGCTTTCCTTTCTTTATTTATTTCAGAGAAACATGGCCCTTATCCGTATTCCTCGTCTTATTTACTATTCAACTGATTGAAAATAGCGACATAACTAGCCTTGTTCGCTAAATTTTTCAAGAGAGCCAGACGGTTAGCTTTGAGCGATTCATCCTCAGCCATAACCATGGTATTGTCAAAAAAGTCTGTAATAGCAGGTGCTAAAGCAAAGAGCGCTTCAACATTGGCAAGCATATCATGGCTAATCTCTAAATCTTCAACAGCTTTATTAAGGGCTTTTTCTTGCTCATTTTCAAAAAGACTAACCGTAATGGCGTTATTCTCAGCTTTTGCAGCTAAGTTGAAAACACGTGACAAACTTTCCACGGCTTCTTTGTAGCCAGCTTCTTTTGATTTTTGGAAAATAGCAGAGCTAGCAGCCAGCTGTTCTGTCACTACGTGGTTAGTGCTATCAAGAACAGCTATACGAATGTCTTTTGGAATAGCCTTATCCATCATTTTATCCACACGTGCACGGATAAAGGTCATAACATCAGCCTTATTTTGATAGTTCAAACTGTCAAATGACAAGGCATAGAGGTCATTGATCAATTCATCTAAGGGCATTTCCCAACCAAAGGCATTCAGGATACGCACAATACCAGCTGTGGCACGTCGAAGGGCATATGGGTCATTAGAGCCTGAAGGAATAAGGCCAACAGAGAAGAATGACAAAAGGGTATCCAACTTATCAGAAAGCGCAAGGACTGCCCCAATTTTCGTTTCTGGCAATTCTCCATCAGCTGAGTTTGGTAGATAGTGTTCACGAATCGCTGTCGCCACAGCAGCTTCCTCACCAGCTAGAAGAGCGTATTTTTCACCCATAAGCCCTTGAAGTTCATCAAATTCGCCAACCATACCAGTCAAAAGATCAAATTTATAAATCTCAGCGGCACGAGCGACTGCTTTACTTTCCTCAGCTGAAAGACCAGCTTTTTCGGTTAAATAGTTGGCGATAACACCACTGCGCTCCATATGTTCAGCCAAAGAACCAATTTTTTCATGGAAGGTAACATCAGCTAACTTAGCTACCAAGTCTTCAATTTTTAGTTTCTGGTCTTCACGCCAGAAGAACTCTCCATCTTCCAAACGCGCGACAAGTACTTTTTCATTGCCTTTAACCACATTTTCAATATGTTGATCATTCCCATTACGAACTGAGATAAAATTAGGTTTCAACTGACCATTTTGATCACGCACCACAAAATAGCGTTGGTGATTTTTCATTGAGGTTACCAATACTTCTTCAGGCACATCAAGGTATTTAGCGTCGAAAGCCCCCATGAAAGCTGTTGGATATTCAACCAAATTAAGCACTTCATTAAGAAGGTCTTCATCGATTTCTACTTGAACATCCTCCGCAGCTTCAATAGCTCTGATTTGGTCAACAATCATATGCTCACGCTCTTTGGCATCAGCGATAACAAATTGTGTACGCAAGTCATCTTCATAAGATGTTGCTGAAGCAATCTCCGTTTCTTGACCAAGAAAACGGTGCCCACGGCTCACTCGATCAGAATGGATATCCAAGAAGTCCATATCTAAAGCTTTATCGTCCAAAAGAACAGTCAAGGTATGAACCGGACGGATATATTCAAAACTATTGTTAGCCCAATGCATATTAACAGGGAAAGTCATCTGATGAAGAACTTTTGGAAGGTCAGCTAAAACCTCTTCTGCTGGTTTACCTGCTTCGTTTTTCGTGACATAGAGGTATTCAACACCCTTAACCTCACGAAACTCGATATCATCAGTGCTTAATCCTTTGCCACGAACGAAACCTTGAGCTGCTTTAGTATAATTTCCCTCATCATCAAGGGCAATTTTCTTAGCAGGACCTTTAAAATCCTCAGTCAAATCAGTTTGCTGATCAGCAAGACCTGTCACACGCGCTGCTAAACGGCGAGGCGTTGAAAACGTTTTGATGTCTTCAAATGAGAGACGATTGTCTTTAAGGAAAGCGGCAAGACGCTCTCCGAGTTGTTGTTCACTTGGTGTGACAACGTAGGCTGGAAGTTCCTCCAAACCAAGTTCCATTAAAAGATTTTTTGTCATTTTTCTTTCCTTTTTTCTTTTTGCCAGTTGTCTTACAAAGCTTAGCACACCAGCAAATCATTGATTTCCTGGCTCAACGAAAAAGCAGGATCCTTTCGTTTACGCCTATCATTTTCAAAATCAATGCTATTCTTGACATAACAACTGTGCTTCTGAAGCGACCCCAAGTCACTCTATACTTACTACGATTGCACTTTTTTGATCGCTTTTATACCTAAACCCACATCTGAAACTGTTTAATAGACTATTTTGCTATTCTGTATCTTCAGCGAGAAGCGCTGCTCTTGTTGCTTCATCCAGCAATGGAAAGCCAAGCTTTTTACGTTCTGCGACAAAGGTTTTCGCCACAAGACGAGCAAGCTTCCGGATACGGGCAATATAGCCAGCACGCTCGGTAACAGAAACGGCGCCACGCGCATCCAATAGATTGAAAGTGTGGGAACATTTGAGGACATAATCATAAGCTGGATGGACTAGACCTTCTTCTAAAGCACGGGCAGCTTCTGTCTCAAATTTCTCAAAATTTTCAAGTAGCATCTCTTGGTTTGAAAGCTCAAAAGAGTATTTTGAATGTTCATACTCGGGTTGCAAGAAGATTTCACCATATTTTACACCTGGAGCCCACTCAATATCATAAACAGAATCGACTTCTTGAATGTAGGAAGCCAATCGTTCCAATCCATAAGTAACCTCAGCAGTTACTGGTGACGTTGCCAGACCTCCCACTTGTTGGAAATAGGTAAACTGTGTGATTTCCATACCATCAAGCCATACTTCCCAACCAAGACCAGCTGAACCAGTTGATGGATTTTCCCAGTTGTCTTCAACGAAACGGATATCATGCTCCAAAGGATTGATGCCTAATTTTTCCAGAGACTCAAGATACAGTTCTTGGATATTTGATGGTGATGGCTTCATAACCACTTGGAATTGGTGGTGTTGGTAAAGGCGGTTAGGATTTTCACCGTAACGACCATCAGCTGGACGACGTGATGGTTCTACGTAAGCAGCATTCCAAGGCTCAGGCCCAATAGCGCGAAGGAAAGTATAAGGACTCATTGTCCCTGCCCCTTTTTCATTGTCATAAGCCTGCATCAGCATGCACCCTTGGTCATTCCAGTATTGTTGTAAGGTTAAAATAATTTCTTGAAATGTCAATTTTTTATTCAATTTCATTTCCTCTTTCTTTTTATAATCTTTTTATGGAAAGCGTGAGTTGAAAAAAGCGTTTTGCTTTCTATGAAAACCGATAGGATGTTCCTAATAATCATTTTCATACATCATAAGTGACTAAAGGTTAAGGTTCTTTCGCCAGTATTTCTTTTTGAATAAGTCAATCCAGTAAAGGTTGAGAATGATTTGTGCTTAGCCATTCTCGATAGCCCTTAAAAACAGCATCAACCGTTCCCATCGTCATGACTGATTCGTCAATAGTAAGGAAGTTTCTCCAATATTCATAAAAAACACTAGCATAATTGCCACCGTAAGTTGCTTGACCAAAATCATTTAATGAGTGTCAACTGCATTGACCTTAAAATAGGTCAACCAAATAGCGATTCACCTGCTTTTCAGCTTCACATTCCTCAGAAGTGAGAAAGTATTTGCGACTAATGTACGCTACCATCCCCTCTTCAAACCAAATAAAACTATCATAATCGTCAAAATCATCTTCGAATAATTCTGACAAATAAGCTAACTCATGACCAACTAGCTGGAGTAGGTAATTTACCCCAATATGTTGGTAATGATTAGTTAGTCACTCTTTAATGGAACTCTCCTCATAACTATCGTGTTGCTTCAAATAAATATCACGCCAAACTGACAGATCAGATGTCATTACGATTCGAGTCTCATTGGTATATGCTGGAGTGGGAATTTGTTTTAACATTTCTGTTGCAGATACTTTATCTGCTCAAATAATAGCTTTAGGTAATGCTTCAATGCAGTAGGTTCTTATCAAAAATGCGGTCTAGTCCTCTAACGCTCTTCCAAAAGTTTTTAAAAATCGCTGATAGGAAACTAATTATTTTTATCTCGAACAAGATAAAAATAATTCATTTTAACGCCTGTAATAACCTAAAAAACCACGTTTCTCCACTCCCATGCCAATCGACATAGGGGCGTTAAAACGCGGTTCCACCCTAATTTATTACTTACTTCATATGCAGTTCTGGTAAACACAACAGAAAGCGCCAAGTCTTTACTTTGTTCCACTTGGCTCTCACTACTCCAAGCTCGCTGTTAGAACGCCCTAAAGCTTTCTTTCTCTCCTAGAAGTATATCAAATTAGAATCTGATTGTCTATTTTTTAGATGACTTACTAGCATTTTAAAGTTAAGAAGCTAGTCAAGTGCTTTAAATCATCGATAACCTAATCCTATCATTCCTGATGATAACTCAAGATAAATTCCTTAGAAGCATTGATTTAGTTACCTTTCTGAGTTTTTTCTTTCTCCAAGGAGACTAAAAGGTTGAAGCAACTCTTTTTTCTTCAACCCAGTCTTTTTTATAGATTTTTTAAGCTTGGTATACTTTTTGACCATCCAGATAAGTTGCTACCAACTCCAAATCATTGTCCAAAACAATAAAATCAGCGGCGTAACCTTCTGTCAACTGACCACATACATCAGCAATACCAACAGATTTAGCTGCTACATAAGAGGCCATTTTAATGGCTTCTTCAGGTGTTGCAATCCCCCATTGGACGACGTTTTTAATCCCGTCTTTTAATTTAAGGATAGATCCAGCTAAACTGCCAGAGCCTTTCAAACGCGCTGTCCCTTTTTCTACGATAACTGGAAATTCACCCAACATATAATCACCATCAGGTTGACCCCCTGCACGCATACAGTCTGTAATTAAGGCAACATGATCATGTCCTTTTTCACGCATGAGAATTTCACTGGCTACTGGTGACACATGGTGACCATCAGTAATGAGTTCGGCATAAGTGTTTGAAATATTGTAGACCGCACCAACCATACCTGGTTCTCGGTGAGTGAGGCCTCTCATCCCATTATAAGCATGAACCCAAACAGAAGCGCCTGCATCCACTGCTGCTTTCGCTTCCTCATAGGTAGCATTAGAATGTCCTAGAGCCACCGTCACTCCTTGTTTGGTTACTGTTGAAACAAACTCTTCAACACCCTGACGTTCTGGAGCTAGGGCAATCTTTTTGATTCGTCCACCTGCTGCTTCTTGCCATTTAGCAAATTCATCTAAACTAGGATCAAACATATAGTCTGGGTTTTGGGCACCCTTGTACTCTTCTGTAAAATAAGGACCCTCGAAATAAATACCTTGAATTTTTGCACCTTTAACGTCATCAGCGACACTGGCAACAGCGGCAGATGCTTTTTCTAAAGCTTCTGATGAGGATGTTAGCGTCGTCGGTAAAAATGATGTCACTCCAGTTGACAAAAGCCCTTCGCTCATTGCATGAATGCCTTCAGGTGAACCATCCATGACGTCCCAGCCAGCAAAACCATGAATGTGAGTGTCTACTAAACCAGGAGCAATTTGATAACCTGAATAATCAAGAATATCACCTTCAGTTGGTTCCTGACTCTGCCAGCTGCCAAAGTGACCATCAATTAGTTGGAGATAGCCTCCTTCCTTTGTTTCATCTACAAAATAAAATCGATCTGCTTTTACATATTGTGTCATGTCTGTACTCGCTTTCATCCTTTTTCTCTTATTATACGCTCTTGAAAAAATTTTTCAACTGGTATATACCAAAAAAAACTTATTAGCTTAAAAAAATTCAAAGTCTTCAGCATCAAGAGGATAGCAAACTAAGATTCCGCAATCTAGAGCGAACGAAGTGAGCTTGAAAAGATATTTTCGTCGTAGCGGTATGATTAGTGACAGTGGTGCTGTCACTAATAACGGAATTTTTGAGCCTAAGCTCAAAAATTAGGGATGAAACCCCGAAGGAGGTTTCTTTTGTCCGCACTACTTAAGAAAAGATCAAAAAAAGTTATTTTATGAAATTAACTGGGTATTAGAAGTCGCTATTAGGTTCACCGGTAACGGATGCAACAGAGAACTGTCACGTCAGATGTACGACATGTCCGTCGTATTCAAAAAGACCTTAGAAAAGGAATTCTAAGATCTTTGTTTTCAGGTTCTATAAACGTTCTTTTAAATGACATCCTCAATCACTTTTTCAACTAAGTTGATGCCATGATCAGAGATACGTGTGTAATGAGATAAGATATCCACATAGCTGATACCTGCTTGCGCTGAACATTCGCCGCGGTTAAGGCGTTTAGTATGAACACGACGATACTTACGCTCTAACTTAACAATATCCTTATGGCGTTCTAAAAGTTCGCCAGCCAATACTTTATCATGGTCGACAACCACACGAATGCTGTCTAAAACCAAGCGATGCGCCATCGTATACATTTTCTTTAGCTCAGCCTGAGCTTCTTCTGAGAAAACGACATTTTTAGACAGTGTTTCTGTCGTCAATTGCGCTAACTCATTAGCATGATCAGCGATACGCTCGAGGTCACGAGAGGAGTCCAGCGAACTGGCAAGCACTTCATTTTCACTCTCATTAAGAGCCTCATTTGAAATAGCAATAAGATAGCTGGTCAATTCTTCATCAATTGTATTAACAGCGTTTTCATATTTTTCAACTTTAGCGGCATACTTACTATCAGATGAGGAAATATAAGCATAGGAAGCTTCCAACGCTTGAACAGAATAAGAAGCCAAATGGACTAATTCACGTTTAGCATTTCCAAGCGCAATAGACGGCGCTGACGTGATAAGACCTCGGTCAAGATAAAGGGCTTCATATTTGACCACTTCATCCTCACCTGGAATGATTTTCGTTACAATGTAAGCCAAGGCTCCGATAAATGGAAATTGAACCACGGTATTGGTAATGTTAAAAGTTCCGTGGGCAAAGGCAATCGTCATTTCTTTTGTCAAGCCCAATTGACCTTGGAACCATGCCACTAAATGTGTAAATGGCGCTAAGAGAATCAAGCAGATAACAGTTCCAATCACATTAAACAGGACGTGAGCACCAGCCACACGCTTGGCAGCAATATTAGCACCTAAAGCCGCTAAGACAGCTGTGATGGTTGTTCCAATATTATCACCAAAAAGGATTGGCAGAGCACCATTCAAATCAAGCAAACCACCCGCATAAAGACTTTGCAAAATACCAATTGTCGCTGATGATGACTGTATCAGAACTGTCAAAACAGTTCCGATGAACACACCTTGAAGTGGCTTATCGCTCAAACTGACCATATAATCGCGAAAGGCTTGAATGTCTTTCAATGGGGCCATGGCATCCCCCATAAGATTCAAGGCGAAGAAAAGACCACCAAGACCAAAGAGAATTTTTCCTAAATTATTGAGTTTTCGATTTTTCACAAATAGAAGCAATACCGCACCGACAAACAAAATAGGAAGTCCATAGTCTCCTAATTTGAAACCAATCAAAAAAGAAGTAACTGTCGTTCCAATATTGGCACCCATAACAATACCAATAGCTTGTCGCAGCCCAAGAAGACCTGCTGATACCAAACCAACCGCAATCGCAGTCACACCTGAACTCGATTGAATCAATCCAGTAATGATAATACCAATCAAGACTCCCAAGAAAGGATTGCTAGTGTATCTGTCAATATAGTCACGTAATTTATCCCCTGCAGCTTGTTGCAAGCCATCTCCCATATATTTAATACTAAAAAGGAAGAGACCTAGACCGCCTAGGAAGGTAAAGGCAATTTCTTGCCAGTTGATAGACATATGCTTATCCCCAAACTTTTTTATTTTGTCTACTAGACAACACTTCTATTTTAATAGAATATGATAAAGGGCACAAGGATTTTTTAAAAGAAATTATGGGTTTAGGTTGGCATTTTAACAATTGTCCTTTATAATAGTTAAAGAATAAGACGATATGAAGGAAATCAAATGTTAAAATCAAAAAGTGAAACGCTCTTTATGCTCTTGTCTGTATTGCTCCTCATCGTTATTGGGGGAATTTATATGCTAGCTAATAAGTCTACTCAAGAACAAAGCCCTAGCCAAGTAACAAGAACAAGCCAGTCGAGTTCATCTGAAACTATTAAAAATCAAGAAGCGGCCGAAAAAGCGGTTAAAGCATTAGAGGATAAGCCTAATGATGACCATTTAAAAAAAGCTAAAGAAGCTCTGGCTAAGCTGCCGAAAGGTGACTTGAAAGATAAACTTCAAAAACGTATCGATGCGGTTGAAGCTGTCTTAAAACAAGAAAAAGCTACCGAAAAAGCGGTTAAACAAGCTAGAGAAACGCTTTCGGCAACTGATATTGATCTTGCGCAAACAGAAATCGACAAATTAAAAGATAGCGATAAAAAGACAGCCTTGCAAAAGCAACTCGATGACATTCGCCAACGTTTAAATGCTGAATTACCAGGTGATCCGTCCCTTTCTACTGAAGAAATAGACCCGGAAACAGAAACTGAAGACAACGATAGTGCTAATCAGTCCGGAGCAGTTGAAGCTCCCCAAAGCCGACCTAACATCTATACACCAGTGACGCCAGCCCCAGCCGTTCCCGCTACTCCAGCGGCTCCATCAGCTGAGGCAAATCAACCTGAACCAGCAGCCCCTGCCTCATCTGATTCTGCATCAGCTGAACCTGCTGATAATGTTGATACCCCATAGATAGAGTCTATTAAAAAATCGGTAAGCTACAACTTTAGCTTACCGATTTTTTATTGGATTTCGTATCCCATGAGAATGCCACCATCTTCCGCATAAAAGCTACACAAACCAGAAGTGGGTACGACCTGAACGTCAGCGGCAGGATAATCTTTCTTAATAAAGTCATTCAGCTGCTGGCAAATCTTATCGTTATGACAATGGGCTATCAACACACGACCTCCTTGATAACCAGCTTTGACCATTTCTTGATAAGAAGCTGATACCGCTTTTTTTTGCCCCTTGGCCTTTTGCAAGAGCTCCAACTTTCCTTCTGAGCTGGCTTTACCAACCATACGAATGTTTAGCAGTCCGATAACCTTCCCAAGTACCTTATTCAAACGTCCATTTTTAACTAAATTATCCACCTTGGCAAGAACAAAAATCAATTTTGTCTTTTCTTGATAATCTGTTATTTGCGAAACAACATCATCAAATGATAATCCCGCTTCAGTCAATTCCTGAATTTTTTGCACTAAAAGATCCATTTCACCGCCGGCTGATAAACTGTCAATGACATGAATATTCGTATTAGGATGGTCTTCAAGATACATCTCTTTAGCTATCTGAGCACTATTTTGACTACCAGATAACCCGCCTGTTATGGTAACAACCACAATATTATCTGCCCCTTCAAATGCCTTCATATAAGCATCTGGACTAGGACAAGCCGAGGTAGCTGCTGCCTTTGTTTCTTTAAGAATATCAAGCATATGCTCGATATCTAGTCCTTCATCATCAATAAACAATTGGTTTCCAACCTGTAATGTTAAAGGAACTCGTACAAAATTAACATCTTCTGCTAGATCTTGTAACGCTTTCAGATCGCACCCAGAATCTGCGACAATTTTCCAAGTCATACCTTATCTCCTTGTACTTTATTTTGACATACAAACTACTTTATAATAAAATTATATCATTAAACATCCCAAAAATACGCAATTTTTAGTCGGATGTCACAAAAAGAAAGGATTTGTCATGGCTACACAAGTTATTCCTGAACCATCTCTTAAGCCGTTACAAATAGCCAACCAAGAAGCTAAACAAGTCACCAAGGAAGCTATCGAAGAAGCCCTTATCCTCCTCATGGAAGAAAAACCCTTGAAAAATATCTCTATTTCAGAACTTACAAAAAAGGCAGGGGTCTCTCGTAATGCCTTCTACCGCCATTACCAAACCAAAGAAGCATTGTTTCATAAAATGATTAAGCGGGCAACATTAAAAGTGGTTAAAGGCTTACAACGCTTTAATTTTCAGACCGAACGTTACCAGGCCTGGCTATATCTCTTTAAACAGGCTAAGAAAAACGCTCGCCTTCTTAAAATAATCCTTAAATACAACATGCTGCAATGGATTTACGATATCATTATCAACCGCTTGAGTAAATTTAGAAAACAAAATGATAGCAAACAAAATCAGTATCGGCATTCCTTTTGGAGCCAAGCTGTTCTTTCTGTTCTAGGTCGCTGGATTAACGAAGGCATGGTTGTGCCAGAAGAAGAAATGGCAGCAATGGATTTACCCCTGTTAGTCTAAAGCATAAAAGCTAGTTGCATGAGGCAGCTAGCTTATTTTTTTATAAAATATGATCATAAATAGCTTTGGCAACCCCTGATTCTTGGTTGGAATGCGTCACAAAATCAGCTTGTGCTTTAACAGCATCTGAAGCATTTGCCATAGCTACGGCAAGCCCAGCAAAATCAAACATTTCTAAATCATTATTACCATCACCAAGTACCATAATTTCTTCTGGTGATAACTTCAAATCTTCTGCTAAATCTTTCAACCCACGCCCCTTATTAACACCGACTGGTAGGGCTTCGTAGGCATAGTCCATACTACGTACTGTCGCTACTTGTTCAGATAAAAGAGCATCTGCTCTGTCTTCAAAGGCATCCATGACTGTCTCTTCTCCCATAAAGACTGCAACAGCTACTGGGATATTCAGGTCTAAAAATGCCTCAAAAGTGGTGTGGTATAGCTTAGAATTTTCAATCTCAGCATCACGGATAGCTGCTGGATAGAGGTCTTTCCCCAAGGCATAATTGGCTTCTTGGGTGAAGAAAACCAGATTAATTCCTGGGGTATTGTCGAAGATAGTGACTATATGTTCCAAAGCTTCACGAGAGAGACTATGAGAGGCTAGCGGTGACCAGTCATTGGTCTTAAAAAGCCAAGATCCGTTGTTGGCAATTACATAATCATCTTCTAAACCAAGTTCCTGAGCGTAAGATAAAATACCTGACTTTGGACGCCCCGTACAAATAACAATATGGACCCCAGCTTGACGCGCCTTTCTAATGGCTTCTTTATTCTCTGCAGTTAATTGTTTAGCCTCATCCAAAAGGGTGCCATCCATATCAATGGCAACTAACTTAATGTTAGGATTTAAGGACAAATTCTCTGATAGCATAGGCAACTCCTGCTTGATCGTTGTTTAGGGTTATTTTATCGGCATGACCTTTAACAGCCTCTGAGGCATTTTCCATAGCAACTGCAAATCCTGAAAAATCCAGCATCTCAATATCATTGTTGCCATCGCCAATAGTCATGATTTGACTGGGATCCAATCCTAAACGTTTGACAAGTTCTGCTAAACCAGTAGCTTTATTAGAATGTTGAGGTAAGACTTCATAGAGAAAGTCTTGACTACGCACGCCGGTATAAGCGTTCACAATTTCAATTTCGTATTGGTTCTGAAAGGCATCGATAGCTTCTTGGGTTCCCATATACATGGCATTGTATACAGGCTCTTCAATCGTTGACAGAGCTTCTTTTTTGATTGGCAATAAGTTAGTAAAGACTGAGTCAGCATCAGCCTGAGCAATCTCAGAAGGCTTTTCTCCAACAAAGTAATAATCCTTATTAGTTGCTAACACCAGATCAACTTCCAAATGATCATCCACGTAAGACTGTAAATCCAATATATCAGAATGACTTAAAGACTTTCCATAAAGTGTTGACCAGTTGAGCGTTTCATGAAGCGAACAACCATTATTTAAAATAACATACTCCTCTTCGTGAAGACCTAGTTGATCAAAATATGGCTTCACCCCAGCCTGAGAACGACCAGTACAAATAACAATTTTAATACCAGCAGCAACAGCTTCTTGAATAGCGTTGATGTTTTCTTGGGGTAATTTTTTTTGACTATCTAATAGCGTGCCATCCATATCGATAGCGATTAACTGAATCATCCTAAACCTCTTTCTACTTTATCACTTACTATTAGCATAGCAAAATTCTTAAAAAATCAAAAGCCTAGCCTGCAAACAAAAAAGAACCCGATGAGTTCTTTTTAAGCAATTATCAAAATAATCTTTTTCCATTAGAAATTTTTAGACTCAATGACAATCAAAAGCAGACTAGGCGACGCCGAGGCCGATAGAACTGAAGGTCATCAAATCAGGTCAACAAAGTCTATCTTTGATTGTCGAACCGTATTCACACGAGATAAGCATTTCCGACTTCCCATTATTTTCCAGCATCTAACCTTTTAGGACGGCAAGAAAGACAACCTTCTTTTCTAGCAAAGCCACATTAAATAAAAAAAGACACCAACCAGACCATTTAAGGACTCAGTCATGTCTTCATGTGTTTAATCAAACTGACCTTCTTTTTTCAACTCCGTCAGAAGGACTTCCCATCTTGGATCTAGCATCCATTTTGGATCTTTTACAATTTCTGCTGAAACACGTCTGGCTTCTTCTAAGATAGGAAAGTCTTCGACAATGTCAGCTGTTTTAAATTCTGGTAAACCTGATTGGCGGGTACCAAATATCTCTCCCGAACCACGCATTTTCAAATCTTTTTCTGCCAAGATAAAACCATCATTAGTCTCGCACATGGCAAGCATGCGGTCTTTTCCGGTATCAGTTTTAGGATTGGCAATAAGCACAGCGTAGGATTGTTTATGGCCTCGACCAACACGGCCTCGAAGTTGGTGCAACTGGCTAAGCCCAAAACGATCTGCATCCATGATTACCATAATCGTAGCATTGGGAACATTGACCCCAACTTCGATAACAGTCGTTGATACCAATACGTGACTTTTTGCGGCTTTAAAGGCCAACATAGTTGCTTCTTTTTCATCAGCTTTCATGCGACCATGCATCAAGTCTACCCGAAAATCTTCTCCGAAGAATGCTGCCAACTCAGCATGTAAAGCCACAGCATTTTTCAAGTCCAGGGCTTCCGACTCTTCAATCAAGGGAGAAATAACATAAGCCTGAGCCCCCTTAATCAACTCATCTTTCATCCATGTTAAGACCGTATTCAACTGCTCGTGCTTGACCCATCTGGTCACGATTGGTTTTCTCCCTGCCGGCAATTCATCAATGATAGAAACGTCCATCTCGCCAAAGGTCGTGATGGCAAGCGTGCGGGGAATTGGTGTGGCTGTCATCATCAGAACATCGGGATTCTCCCCTTTTTCTCGAAAAACGCGACGCTGATTAACACCAAAACGATGCTGTTCATCCGTGATAACCAAACCTAACTTATGGTAGGTCACAGCATCTTGAATTAAGGCATGCGTTCCTACAATCATATCCATAGAACCATCAGCAATGGCTGCTAAAGCAGCACGCTTGACCGATGCCTTCATACCAGACGTTAAGAGAGCCACATTGAGGTCTGGAAACAATTCTGTCAAACTGGCAAAGTGCTGTTCAGCTAGAATTTCTGTTGGCACCATAAGCGCTGACTGATACCCAGCAGTGTAGCTAGCGTACATGGCTAAACTGGCAATAACGGTTTTCCCAGAACCCACATCTCCCTGTAAGAGACGGTTCATGTGGGCACCTGATTTCATATCTCCTAAAATGTCAATCAGACTTCTGGATTGGGCACCTGTTAAAGGAAATGGCAGTGCTTTGACTTTTTCATCGACCATTGCTTGGTCAAAATGAAGAGCTAAGCCACTAGTCTCAGACTTATTTTCTGCCTTTAAGACTTGTAAATTAAGCTGAAAATAGAATAGTTCTTCGAACTTAATTCGTCGTAGAGCTTGCTTGTAAGCTGCCAAATCTTTTGGAAAATGCATAGCTGCCACTGCTTCCTGCCTAGTCATCAAGCGATACCTTTGAAGTAAAACTTGAGGTAAATTTTCTCTAATCGATCCCAGCAATTGGCTGTCAAAAGCAGATTTGATAGCTTTTACCAAAGCGGATTGAGAGACGCCTTGGACAACATGATAGACTGGCTGCATGTCGTCTTCAACCTGTGCTAATATTTTCATACCTGTTAGGGCAGATTTTTTAGCATCCCACTTTCCGAAAACAGCGATGTCACTGCCCACCTCAATCTTATCAGCAAGATAGGGTTGGTTAAAAAAACTCACAGCGATAACCGCTTCCTCTTGTTTGATTTTAAAGGATAAACGATTTCGTTTAAAACCATAATACTGGACATTAGCCGGTGTTACTACCTGACCGGTAACGACAGCCTTCTCACCATCCATAAGGTCAAAAATAGAACGACTTTTAAAATCCTCATAACGGAAGGGATAATACAAAAAGAGATCTTCAATCGTGTATAAGCCTAATTTGGCAAACTTTTCCGCAGACTTAGGTCCAAAACCTTTCAATGCTGCAATCGGTGATTGTAAATTCATATATCTATTATAACAAAGGGAGCCTCGATTGGCTCCCTTTAATCTTTCTATCTTATACTCATCCAAAATCAAAAAATAACACGATGTATCACATAGCAAAATAAGATTCCGCAGTTTAGAGCGAACGAAGTGAGCTTGAAAGGATAGTTTCGCCGTAGTGGTATGATTAGTGACACTGTTCTATCACTAATAACGGAATTTTTGAGACCTAGGCTCAAAAATTAGGAATGAAACTCCGAAGGAGGTTGCTTCGGCCCGCACTACTTAGGATAAGATCAAAAAAGTTATTTTTTGAAATTAACTGAGTATTAATTTAGCGCCATACTGCCTTGTTTAATTGACCCTAACAGTATTCCATTCAAATAGTATCAATATTCTCTCGGCACACGGTCACTGATTAAACAGAGAACTTCATAATTAATGGTGCCACGCTTTTCGGCGATATCAGTTGCTGAAATCGACTGGTCACCGCTCTTTCCAATGAGAGTAACTTTAGTTCCCAAGGGGTATTTTTTCGGTAAACGAATGGTAGCCTGATCCATAGAAACACGTCCA
The DNA here is from genome assembly GCF_040225085.1 of Streptococcus jiangjianxini. NCBI lineage: Bacteria > Bacillati > Bacillota > Bacilli > Lactobacillales > Streptococcaceae > Streptococcus > Streptococcus jiangjianxini. The sequence goes on from NZ_JBEHGL010000003.1 coordinate 78,700, forward strand.
ACCATTTGACAAAACTGACCATCTACTAAAACGTCAAAATCTTGCATATCACGCGTCCAACCATCTGCATACCCAATTGGCAAAGTTCCTATCCATTCAGCTGTTGGCGAATGATAAGTCCCTCCATAACCAACTGAAGCTCCTGCTGGAACTTCCTTAACATGGACTAAGGCTGATTCTAGGCGTAGCGCTGGTTCAATATCATAAGGCAGTTCTAAAGCGGTACCACTTGGATTAAGACCATAGATGACCACGCCCAGACGAACGGCGTTAAACACTGTATCGGCATGCCAAATACTGGTTGCAGAATTACTAGCATGAACGACGCAAGGGCAATTGTCCAATGACGTTACGACCGCTTTAAAGAAGGCTAACTGTTCTTCAAATTGATCTTGATCTGCTTCATCTGCTGTTGCAAAATGGGTGAAAATCCCTTCAACAAAAGCACCTTGTTCTTGTAATTCAGCAATCAATGTTGCCGTTTCTGCTTGACTTCTCAAACCAATTCGCCCCATGCCTGAATCAATCTTAATGTGGCAGGTGAGACCCTTCAAGTCAATCTCTAAGCTTTTAGCCAAACTCATCCATTCCAGACTGGCAATGGTTAAGGTCAGCTGGTAATCAATTGCCAGATAAACTTCCTCTGGCAAAACAACTCCCAAGATAAGAATTGATTTTGTTACGCCCGCCTGACGTAGTTCAATTGCTTCATCCATGTTGGAAACACAAAAGCCGTCCACTTGTCCTTCTATATGACGAGCAACAGCAATCGCCCCATGGCCGTATGCATTAGCTTTGACAACTGCCCAAACCTTAGGCTGACTGGGAATATGGTCAACAACGGTACGAATATTGGCTGAAATAGCATCCAGATTAACCTTAGCCCTTGTTGGCCTATGTAAACTTGATATCATAAAAGCACTCCTTTTCCTCCTAGAACAGTGACTTTAATCTTCTAGAATCACACTTGCTTGAACAAAGCCCCCACTGTGTGAAATCGAAAGATGACTCTGCCCCTCAAAAGGTGATTTATTGACATAGGGTTTACCAAGTTGATCTGATAAGATTTCGATGTCTTGAAAAGAAACCTTTCCAATGCCAGTTCCATAGGCTTTGGAAAAAGCTTCCTTGGCAGACCACCGTCCGGCTAAAAATTCTATTTGACGCTTACCTTTTAAAGCATTAAAACTCATCAGTTCATTTGGAGTTAATACACGATCGGCGAAGCTCTTTTTCTTATGATAAGCCTGTTCTATCGCTGAAATATCTTGCAAATCAATGCCATGTCCTACTATCATCTGAAATCTTCCTAAAAAGAGAGTAAGCACTCTCCAGTCTCCTGTCAAATCCTTACTCCACCTTATTGTTTAAACAGCTTGTTTCACAATACCATTAAAATCGAGATCGACCGTGGCAATTTTTAAATTTCTTGCCTGAACCACATGGGCACAACTCATTACGTCCAACATTGTTAAAGTCAATCGCTTCCATTTGAGCAACATCCGTTCCTTGTTTGGCAGCGATATTCTTAACAGCAGTTGTTGTCGCATGCTCTTGAGTTTGCTCGCGTTCTTGCTCATGAATTTGAGCTTTCATCATCGTTCTGGTAACATCAAATTCAATGGCACCAACCATATCGTTGAACATACGAAAACCTTCTGTTTGATATTCAACAATAGGATTATTTTGGGCATAACCACGAAGACCTACTGAGTTACGCAACTGATCCAAAGCATCAATATGGTCTGTCCATTTATTGTCCACAACCATCAGAATCAAAACTTTTTGGAATTCAATAATAGCCTGTTCATCTGGCAACTTGGCAATCTGTTGGTTGTAAATGCGGAGAGCATGGTCATAAAGGTTTTCTTTGATGACACTAAATTTTTCGCCTTCCAAATCAGATAGACTAATGGCTTCTTCTGGCAAAATGTTATTTTGAGCGAATGTCAGAATACCTTCATAAGCCTCATCTTTTGGCATGCGACTATGACCATCAACGGCACGAGCAATGGTCCGCTTAATCATGGCTTTAATTTCTGGTCCAAGATCACGTGTTGATGTAATGACATCATAACGGTCAGCATAGATGATTTCACGTTGCTCACGCATCACATCATCGTATTGGAGAACTTGCTTACGGGTGTCGTAGTTATTACCTTCAACACGTTTTTGCGCAGCTTCCACTTGACTAGTGAAGACACGTGATTTAATGACAAGGTCCTCATCTTGATCAGCATTGAAACGCTCTAGGAAGTTTTTGATACGATCAGTACCAAAGCGGCGAAGCAATTCATCCTCTAGTGACAGATAGAATTGTGACTCACCTGGGTCACCTTGTCGACCTGAACGACCACGGAGCTGATTATCAATACGACGACTTTCGTGACGTTCTGTCCCAATAACACAGAGCCCGCCTAGTTCACGGACACCTTCACCAAGCTTAATATCGGTTCCACGACCAGCCATGTTGGTAGCGATAGTAACTGCTCCGCGTTGACCAGCATTCATGATGATTTGAGCTTCTTTAAAGTGGTTTTTGGCATTCAACACTTCATGAGGGATACCAGCTGCAACCAAATTTTTTGAAATCAATTCACTGGTTTCAACAGCAACTGTACCAACCAAGATGGGTTGTCCTTTAGCATGACGTTCCTTGATATCTGTAATAACAGCACGGAATTTGGATTCTAATGTTGGATAGAGTAAATCCGGATTATCAATACGTTGAATAGGGCGGTTAGTTGGAATCGGAATAATACGCATGTTATAAATCTCGCGGAATTCCTCTTCCTCAGTTTTACCAGTACCAGTCATACCTGCCAATTTTTTGTACATACGAAACATATTTTGGTAGGTAATAGAAGCTGATGTCTTAGATTCATCCTGAATAGGTACATCTTCTTTGGCTTCAATCGCTTGGTGAAGACCGTCAGAGAAGCGCCGACCTTCCATCGTACGACCGGTAAATTGGTCAACAATTAAGATTTCTTGATCTTCGCTAACCACATAGTCGATATCCAAAAGCATAATGTAGTTGGCACGAAGGGCATTATCAATAAAGTGAGTTAGAGCAACATTTTCTAAATCATACAAGTTGTCAAGTTTGAAAAATTTCTCTGCCTTATCAATCCCTGAATCCATAAGACCAATTGTCTTACTTGGCACATCAATGGCATAATCATCTCGATTCAACGTCTTTACAAAGCGATCTGCCATATAATAAAGCTGGTTAGTTTCTGAACTTGCTGGACTAGACACAATCAATGGGGTTCTAGCTTCATCAATCAAGACAGAGTCCACCTCGTCAACTAGAGCAAAGTTCAACGGACGTTGTACCATATCTTCTTGACGAACCACCATGTTGTCACGAAGATAGTCAAACCCAACCTCTGAGTTGGTAGAGTAGGTGATGTCGCAAGCGTAGGCTTCACGTTTTTCAAAAGAAGATTTTGCTGCAAGGTTAATCCCTACTGAAAGTCCCAACCAGCTATACAATTCTCCCATCTCAGTCGCATCACGTGTTGAAAGGTATTCATTAACTGTGATAACATGAACCCCCTCACCAGCAAGAGCATTGAGGTAGACAGGCATAGTCGCTGTCAGAGTTTTCCCTTCACCAGTACGCATTTCTGGTACGTCACCATGGTGGAGAACAATCCCACCCATGATTTGGACGTGGTAAGGATAGAGTCCCAACACACGCTTAGCACCTTCGCGGACAACTGCAAAAGCTTCTGGAAGGAGATCGTCTAAAGTTTCTCCACTTTGATAACGTTTCTTAAATTCTTCGGTTTTAGCTTGTAAGTCAGGATCGCTAAGAGCCGCCATCTCATCAGCATAGCTCTCAACTTTTTTGGCTAGTTTATCAAGTTTTTTTAATTCACCTTTATCATTTTCAATGATGTCTCGGATTATATTTGCCATCTTTTTCCCTTTCGATAGTCTTATCTTCTCATTTTAGCATAATACAGGGGTAAATTCAACGAAATAAAAAGAAGGAAAACGACTATTAATCAAGTAAATAGTAGCAATATCCATCCCACAAAAAAACTATGATAAACAGTATCCGCTTTGGAAGTTAAACAAAACTCTATAAAAGGTAGCGACATTAAAAGGTGATACTTAACTGTAAATAACAAAATTCTTAGGAATCTTGATTTAGTAACTTTTCTGAGACAGGGAACCGATTGACAAGGCAATACTCATCCGAATTCAAAAATAGCGCAGCCAGTCTCTGTGTACAAACGATTTAGTTGGGAAGAAGTACGTTTTTTGCCACAACATTATGAAACTGCCATTTCTAAATTTTGCTAAGTATAAATACCTCAGAACATGGTCAACCCCTCTCCAACATGAAAATGTCGAAGCATTAACCTTTACATCACGAAATCATAAACCTCTTAGAGGCATTGATATGACAGTGTCTTTAGAAGATTCTTGTTTCCCAACATAAAGAAAAAAAGATTGAAGAAAATAGTCCGAAATGGACTTTTTCTTCAATCTGCTGACTTACCAATAAATACCTTCGTCCCATCCGCTGACTAGCTAAACTTCGTTCATCACGATTGTTTGAAATAGCTTTCGCCGATTTCATATCTCAGTTCAAACACTAAGGCAGTAAGGCAGCTTTTAATAAACTACCTTAAAAATATAAAGGAGAACACAAGATCGAAAGCTTCGAGTTAACGATTTTGCTTCTGCTCTTCCTTGGGAAATACTGCTATAAATTCAGAGACTATTGCGCCCATTTTTTCCTTGAAAAACGGAAGATTTTCTGGTCTTGCTGAAACTGTTACCATAGGGCTTGCGACAAAATCTGCAAAATAGCTATAGGCTAACTGACGATCCTGATAATGAAATTTCAACAATGGATGTGGGGTTTTATCACCACAAGGACCCGGTTCTGAAATGGAAAGCGCATAGTGATTGCTATCATAACGCTTCACTTGAAAATAACGCCCCTGATAAAAGATAGCTTCCTCAGGAAAATGATCAATCAGCCAATCCAGATCAGTCATCATTTTTTTCTCCTACATGACTGACAATCATATCAAGTTTACCATCAAACTCCCACGATTCAACTTGATTAGGAATAATGAAATGATCTCCTTTTCGAATGCAGAAAATGCCATTGTCTACTGTAATGTGGCCTTCACCATCGATAACACTAACTAATAGATACGGTGCCGTTTGTTGCATAACAACGGATCGGCTAACTTTCCAGTTATAGACCGTAAAGAAAGGATTAGCAACCAAGAGTGTTGACGCAAGCCCTCCAACTGCAAGCTTAGCAGGTGTGCTATTTTGCGGTTGTCCAATCGTCATCACATCGACGGATTCTTTCAAATGAAGTTGCCGAAGATTACCTTGAGCATCTTTTCTATCAAAATCATAAACACGATAGGTCGTATCACTTGATTGTTGGGTTTCTAAAATCATGATTCCCTTACCGATGGCATGCATAGTACCACTTGGGACATAGTAAAAATCACCTGCTTTTACTGGAATACGAGTCAAGAGGTGTTCCCAATCAGCTGATTCAATCATCTGAGCCAACTCCTCTTTGGACTTAGCATTGTGACCATAGATGATCTCAGCTCCCTCTTCAGCCGAAAGAATGTACCAACATTCTGTTTTGCCTAGTTCTCCTTCATGAATCATGGCATAATCATCATCTGGGTGAACTTGGACACTCAACCAATCATTAGCATCAAGAATTTTGGTTAACAATGGAAAAACACCACTATCTGGATTGCCAAAAACATCTGGATGATTTTGGTAAAGTTCATCCAATCCCATACCCTTGAATTTACCATTTTTAATTGTAGACACACCATTTGGATGCGCTGAAATAGCCCAACATTCACCGGTATGATCCGATGGAATCTCATAACCATATTCTTGTGCTAGGCGACTACCGCCCCAAATTTTCTCTTGCATCACTGGTGCTAAAAATAAAGGCTTAGCCATATCCATTTCCTTTCAAGTTTCTTCATTTTAGAAGCAAATTAGAGTCATTATACCCCTTTTTAGAAGGCGGTTCAAGACAAAGTCAACTTATCTCCAAAAATCTCTGCCCAAGACTAACCATTTAGAACAGAAAAAATCTGGCCGCAACCAGATTTTTTTACTGTAGTCCATAGCTAGCTTTTCGATCAGCAACATCTTTGGCAAGCGCAAAGTTACCCAATGTCGCTGAGCCATTTTCCGCAACAGCCGGTGTTACGATATACTCTGTCACATCAGGGACTGGAAGATAGCCGTTGAGTAAGGCGGTGAATTTTTCGCGAACACGACGCAACATATGCTCCTGTGCCATAACCCCTCCGCCAAAAACAATCACTTGTGGTCGATAGAGAACTGTCGCTTGAACAGCTGCTTGAGCGATATAGTAGGCCTGAATATCCCAAACATCTGAATTTTGGTCAATCAATTCACCACGAATTCCTGTACGGGCTTCAAGGGACGGACCAGCAGCTAAACCTTCTAAACAACCCTTGTGGAAAGGACAAACTCCTTGAAATTCATTGGCATAATCGCGGGGATGACGAGGAACATAGACATGGCCTGCTTCTGTGTGGCCAACGCCACCAACAAATTCACCTCGTTGGATAGCACCAGCTCCGATACCCGTACCGATAGTATAATAAACCAAGCTATCGACACCTTTACGTGCCATAACTTCCCCATAAGCAGAACTGTTTACATCTGTTGTAAAGTAAAAAGGTATGTTGAATTCTTTCGAAATCAACCCAACCAAGTCAACATTCGCCCAATGCTCTTTTGGTGTTGTTGTGATATAGCCGTAGGTATCAGAATTTTGGTCAATATCAATCGGACCAAACGAACCAATGGCAATACCTTTCAAATCCTCTTCATAACGTTTGAAGAATGCCACCGTACGTTCAATGGTTTCATAAGGTGTTGTCGTTGGAAATTGTGTTTTTTCAACCACTTGAAACTGTTCATCACCGATAGCACAAACAAACTTTGTCCCACCAGCTTCCAAACTCCCGTATAATTTAGGCATAATATCTCCTTTTTTCTGTCTCGCATTGTTATCTTTATTATAAGTAAATTTAGTGCTTCTCGCAAGAAATGTCCTGTCGTCTCTCAATAAGAAAATACTCTAATCTAAGACTAGAGCATTTCTCGAGAGTGTTGGATTATTTGACCGCAACCAAAGCATCACCTTTAGCAACTGTTCCTGTTGCTAGGGTATTGATCTCAGCGTAATCCGCCGTATTTGTCACGATAATCATAGTTGTGCTATCAAGACCTGCTGCTGCAATTTCATCGAGATCAAACGTTCCAAGAACATCACCTTTTTTAACGGTTTGATTGGCTTTCACTTTTTGGTCAAATCCTTTACCATCCATCGAAACGGTGTCAATACCGATATGGATAAGAATCTCTGCTCCATCATTCGATTTAATCCCATAAGCGTGCCCCGTTTCAAAAGCAATTTGGATAACACCGTCAACTGGAGAGTAAACCGTATTGTTAGTTGGTTTGATGGCAATCCCTTTACCCATCGCTTCTGAGGCAAACACTGGATCATTAACAGACGTTAAGGCAACAACTTCACCATGAAGAGGTGACACAATCGTTTCCTCTGAAAGTGCTACAGGAGCAGCTACTACAGATTCTGATTTGACGTCTTCAGTAGAGGTAGGTGCCACTTGTTGGGCAACCGTTTCTTCATCTTTGTAGCCGAAGAAGTAAGTCAGCACGAAGGCAAGAGCAGTTGTTCCAAGAACCATGATGACATATTTAAGTACTTGACCGTTGAGGTAAAGTAGCGTACCTGGAATGATTGTGATTCCAAAACCAGTACCAGCAAGATTGAAGATTGATGCCAACCATCCACCAGCTGCACCGGCGATAAGACCCATGATAAATGGTTTACCAAAACGTAGGTTAACCCCAAAGATAGCAGGTTCAGTAATACCAAGACCAGCTGAAAGAGCTGCAGGGAAAGCAAGAGCTTTCAATTTTTTGTTTTTCGTTTTAACACCAACTGCAAGCGTTGCACCAGCTTGTGCTGTCATCGCTGCTGTGATAATGGCGTTGAATGGGTCTTTACCATCAGCCGCAATTAATTGTGACTCAAGGAGGTTAAAGATATGGTGAACACCAGTAACAACGATGATTTGGTGAAGACCACCAAGGATAAGACCTGAAAGACCAAGCGGCAAGTTAAGAATAAATTTAGTACCAGCTAGAACATAGTTTTCAACGCTATGGAAGACTGGGCCAATAACAAAGAGTGCCAAAGCTGACATAATGGTAAATGTCAAGAATGGGACAACTAGAAGGTCAAGAACGTCGGGAATCACTTTATGTAGTTTTTTCTCAAGTTTAGCACCCAAAAGACCTACGAAGAAGGCTGGGAGAACTGAGTTTTGGTAACCAACAACAGGAATAAATCCGAAGAATTCAATTGGCTTAGCTGCTCTTGAGGCAACATCCCAAGCATTTGGAAGGGCTGAGTTTACCATCATAAGACCCAAGACCAAACCGATAACTGGATTACCACCAAATACTCGGAAGGCTGACCATGAGATCAAGGCTGGGAAGAAGGCAAAAGCTGTATCAGTTAAAACAACGGTATAAGTATAGAAGTTTGTTGATGAGAAGGCTTCTGAAGTTGTTCCAAACATCCCCAAAATCGTATCGTTGTTGATAGCACCACGGATACCCATGAAAAGACCAGTTGCAACGATAGCTGGAAGCAAGGGAACAAAGACATCACCAAAAGTACGAATAGCACGCTGGAAAGCATTTCCTTGTTTAGCAGCTTCTTCTTTTTGTTCACCAGTTGATGAGGTTGGAAGACCTAAGGCAACCACTTCATCATAAATTTTATTGACGGTACCTGTACCAAAGATGATTTGGTATTGACCTGAATTAAAGAAAGCTCCCTGTACTTTTTCAATTTCTTCAGTTCTGGCTTTATCGATTTTTGATTCATCGTTAACCATCACACGAAGACGCGTGGCACAGTGTGCAACACTTTTAACGTTATCGCGACCACCAAGAGCAACGATGACTTCTTCTGCAATTTGCTTGTTATCCATTTGCAAAAAGACTCCTTTTATCATTTTCTATTAAGTTTAGTGAAAGCGTTTCACATCACACCATCATTTTATCAGGTTTTTAAAATATGTCAAGCGTTTTGCAGAAAATATTATATTTAGACAGTAAACCATTGATTTTTAGTGAGAAAACGTTTACTATATAATTGACATCTTTTGACAGAAAAAGTGTTTTTTCTGCCTATTACTAACACAATAGAAAGGACGTGTTCAGTTGGTAATCGTCAGCTGAACACGGAGCTACTCACATATTTGCTTAGCTCTGATGTATCATATTTATGAAGTTATCTACAGAAATTCGCTATCGCCGTTATGAGGATTGGACAGAAGACGACAAAAACAAGGTTGCTGAAAATAAGGCAAAATCGCCATGGCTCACTAGCTATCACTTAGAACCAAAAACCGGCTTATTAAACGACCCAAATGGCTTTTCTTACTTTAATGGCAAGTTTCAACTCTTCTACCAAAATTGGCCATTTGGTGCCGCTCACGGCTTAAAACAATGGGTTCACACTGAATCAAGTGACCTTGTCCATTTTAAAGAGACAGGAATTACTCTAGAGCCTGATCATGTCAACGATAGTCACGGGGCATACTCAGGTTCTGCCTATGAGATTGATGGTAAGCTTTTTCTCTTTTATACTGGCAACGTCCGTGATGACAACTGGATTCGTGACCCGCTTCAAGTCGGAGCTTGGATGGATCAGGATGGTCATATTGAAAAATGTGACAAGGTTCTTATTCCACAACCAGATGATGTGACCGAACATTTTCGTGATCCGCAAATCTTTAACTATCAAGGACAATTCTATGCCATTGTAGGTGCCCAAAACTTTGATAAACAAGGTTTTATCAAACTTTATAAGGCTACTAACAATGATGTTCATCACTGGGAATTTGTTGGAAATCTTGAATTTGGTGGAACTGGATCAGAATACATGATTGAATGCCCAAATCTTGTCTTCGTTGATGAGCACCCTGTTCTCCTTTATAGCCCACAAGGTTTAGATAAATCTGAACTCAATTATGACAATATTTACCCTAATACCTATAAAATATGTCAATCGTTTGACACAGAAACGGCTAAACTGCTGGGGGCATCTCCCATCTATAATCTAGATTATGGGTTCGAAGCCTATGCAACACAAGGTTTTAATGCTCCTGACGGTAACGTTTATGCGATCAGTTGGATTGGATTGCCAGACATAGACTACCCTACTGACCAGTATGATTACCAAGGAGCTATGAGTTTGGTTAAGAAACTATCCATCAGAGACGGTAAACTCTATCAATACCCTGTCTCAGCTATGAAGGATTTACGATTGGAAGCTAAAGCGCTATCCAATCTATCTAGCAGTCAAAACACTTATGAACTGGAAGTCACCGTCCCTGCTGACGATAAATCCCAACTAGTTTTATTCTCTGATGAAGAGTTAAATGGCCTAAACATCACAATTGATACTATCAAAGGACAAATTCTTGTAGACCGTTCTTCTGCTGGTCAACAGTATGCTATCGATTTTGGTAGCACACGGCAATGTGACATTGATAAAGCAGAAACAAAACTTAATATTTTTGTCGACAAATCAATCTTTGAAATTTTTGTTAACGATGGTGAAAAAGTCTTTACCGGCCGTGTCTTCCCAAGTCAAGACCAATCTGGAATTTATATTAAAGAAGGGCAAATTAGCGGTAGCTACTTTGAATTAAGGGGCTAACATGGTCGCAAAACTCACAGATGTTGCACAACTCGCTGGCGTTAGTCCTACTACAGTGTCACGCGTTATCAATAAAAAAGGCTATCTCTCACAAAAAACCATCGACAAAGTCCATCAAGCCATGCGTGATTTGGGCTACAAACCAAATAATTTAGCCCGTAGCCTGCAAGGAAAATCTCCTCAATTGGTTGGCTTGATTTTTCCTAACATTTCCAATATCTTCTTTGCACAATTGATTGAACATTTGGAAATTCAACTTTTTGAAAAAGGCTACAAAACCATTATTTGTAATAGTCAGCACAATCCCATCAAAGAAAAAGAATATTTAGAAATGCTCGCTGCTAACCAAGTAGATGGCATTATCTCATCCAGCCATAATCTAGGAATCAAAGACTACGAAAAAGTAGAAGCCCCCATCGTTGCTTTCGACCGTAACCTCGCTCCTCACATCCCCATCGTTTCCTCTGATAATTTCGAAGGTGGCAAGCTAGCAGGGCAACTCCTTAAAAAAGCTGGATGTACACATAGTATCATGATCACAGGTAATGATAATTCTAACTCCCCAACTGGATTACGCCAGCTAGGATTTAGCTCTGAACTAGGTAAAGATACGCCAGTTCATCACATTCCGCGGGAGTTATCAACCTTAAGACGTGAAATGGAGATCCGCTCTATCATTGCCAAAGAAAATCCTGACGGCATTTTTACCTCTGATGACTTAACAGCCGTACAGGTAATCAAAGTGGCACAAGAAATGGGCAAACGCATTCCTGACGATCTAAAACTGATTGGGTATGATGGAACGGACTTTATTGAACAATATTTCCCACACCTAACAACGATTAAACAACCTATTGAAGATTTAGCTAGCCTCATTGTAGATGTTTTAATCAAGAAAATTTCTGGACAAGAAACCAGTCGAGACTATGTCCTACCAATTAGTTACTCCGCTGGTAGAACCGTCTAAACAAGATTAGGTTGCCCAAATCGACCATCCAAAAACTTCGTTATTGATAACACCAACTCCGAAAAAGTCAAATTCACCAAAACGCTTGAATCGGAAAATGAATGGAACACATCCACTCAAGCACCAAATTGTTCCTAAATAAAACTCTAAAAAAGAAGCTAGGCTATCTAGCTTCTTTTTCACTCCCCTTTCGCAGGTTGGTTTTGAACCTTCTCAAGAGCTTTCATGATAGTATCTGTGTAATAGCCAGATGCCTTAGCTAATAACTCATAATCCAGCAAACCATCCGTTCGTTCAAAGTGAACGGAATCAGTTCCTTCCCAGATTTCGGGATGAGCTTCTGCTGTTTTTTTCCAATCCGCTACTGCGATAAAGTCATATTTTTTAGCTAGTTTCATTTCATTTTGTCTAGTATCATAAACATTTGATCCTTTAACATTACTGTATGACCCATTATAAGGTGTCACAAGGACCAATCGACGATTAGCAGGTAAACTAGCGACCAAGTCATCCAAAACTTCTTTGCTATTGGTTACTTCGTTCACTCCAACGGCCACAATAATATTTTTGGGCAGGGCGCCATTATCAGCGTAGTTCCTGATAATATTAACAGCTTCAACCAAATTCCTATTACTTTTAGAGTCAATAATGGCTCCTGGAAAACGAGCATTGATACTTTCTCCAGCATGGACTGCGACAGAATCTCCGATAAATAGGAGATCATCTGTCGCTCTTGCTCCAGCAGAATCATAACGTTGTTTGAAGTCATCCAACTTAGCCGTAATACCCTCTAGGTACAACTGTGCACCCAAACGACTCGTTTCAACAGTATGAGAGAAATGAGTTCCGTCAGAGCCTGACCATAATTCGGTGCGTTCTGATGCTATCTTGTACCAGTCCACTACTGATACCCTGTCATCTTTCTCAGCCAACTTCAGTTCATAATCACGGATAGCCTTAATGCTTTCTACCGCTTCTGTTTGACTATAAGGCGTTACAAAGATCAAATGATGATCTTTTGGTAATTTAGATAAGAAGGCTTGGATATATTCTTGATAGTTATAGGGTGAATTAATACCGACTGCAACCACTGTATAGGCTGGTAAATTGCCAGAATCAATATAATTTTGATAAATGTCAAAGGCTTGATCAAAACGCCTACTGTCTGCCACATCAACAGTTGCCAATTTCAGTTTTTCTGGCATGGTATGGACGGAATCAAGGGCAACGGAATCGCCTATCACAAGGACGTTGTCATACGACTCGCTAACAGCCCTCTGCCCAGAAGAGGAGTTTTTAGTGCCACCGACAGCTAATTGCTTAGTTGTCCTCATCCCTATATCAAATTGCTGAAGATTCTTTTCAAGCATATTTTGCTCAAAAGGCCCCAAAACCGGGGCAGCTTTGGCAATTTGAACCGTATAACCCCCCAAAATTATAAAGTAAATCAAGGCAACTCCATAAGCTAAACGTAACAAAATAGCTTGTCTCCTATTACTTTGAATATGTCCCATGAGCATTGGTTCTAAAAGATAGAAGGAAATCGTTGATAAAACAACCGAGGCTAGAGTCGTCACTAGAACAGCCACGTGATCAGAAAATAAATCCTTTGTGATTTGTAAAATAGGCCAATGATAGAGGTAGACACTATAGCTGATATTAGCTAAAAATGAAATCAAGACAGGCTCTGTTTTACCAGAAAATTGATCATGCAAAACACGACACAAAACAATACTAAAGCCAGTTAGAACAGTAGCTAACACAAAACCGAAGCGGTAAGTAAATACACTATCAAAATATAGGCATTTAGCTAATACCAATAGTAGGCTTGTTAACCCTAAAACCAAGCCTAACGTTTGAGTTGACTTTACATTTTTCTTGATACAATCATGTAAGCTGCCCACATACTTAATCCCTGATAAAGCACCAAAGCAACTACCCACAAAAAGAGGAAAAGCATGACTGAAAGTAGAAAAGTAAAGAACAGAATCTTCAACATCCATGAAACTGCCAACCATCATCACCAAAGCACTTGCAAGACCCAAACCAGCTGATAAGCATACAACACCCTTGCGAAAGCTCTCCGGCTTAGGAAGATACTTAACCAAAAGCCATAAGGCAATTCCCCAAAAGAGATAGTATTGAAACTCTATGGCTAAACTCCAAGTGTGCAAAAACAGATGTGGCGAAAACTGATTTTCGTAGTGACTGCCTAGAAGTATTTCATAAATATTAGTCACAAAACCAAGAGCCGCTTTGATTTGATGACCAATTGATGCCAGAAAATCACTACGAATCAATAGGGCAAACGGCATAACTTGCAAAATCATAAAGAGCAACGGTGGCAAAATACGATAAAATCTACGCCTCAAGTAATCGACCAAATCGATTTTCTTTTTCTCATAAACCGCATCTATTAAAAGAGCTGTGATCAAATAACCAGAAAAAGTAAAGAAGATATCTACTCCAATAAAACCACCTGGTAATAGGTCTTTATAAAAATGGTATAACAAGACAAAAAGTAAGCCTAGAACCCTAATAAAGGAAAACCATTGTATCCTCATTTTTGATAAATCCCCTGTTTAAACTTTCCTTGATATTGCTTGCCATCAGGTAATTTCAATCGTCCATGTCCATTGGCCTGTCCTTTTTTAAACTCACCAGTATAAGACCAACCTTCGTGAGAGTAAAAAGTGCCCTGACCATCAAACGCACCGTCTTTAAACTGGCCGACATAGCGATCTTTATTATCATAAGTCAGCGTTCCTTTTCCATCTAGACGTCCATTTCGAAGGACACCATTGTAAGTCATCTTATTATTAGCCAGCGATAAAACCGCCTTCTTGGGATAGGTTGAGTAGATAGTCCAGCCTGCAAAAGTTAAAACCAGCAAGGTAGCCAACGCTTCTAGCAACCTCTTCATTAAAATTTTCATTAGTAACTCCACTGATAAAAACCTTCCAAGACTAACTTGAAAGGTCATTTTACTATTTAATTATTCAACAACAAATTGACTCAAGAGACCATTAATAAACTTAGCTGATGTTTCATCTGAATACTTCTTAGCAATCTCGATAATTTCATTTAAGGCAACGCGCTCAGGTGTTTCCTCAAAAAACTTAATCTCAAACAAGCCAAGACGAAGCATAGTCTTGTCCGTCAAGGTCAGACGCTCGATAGACCAACCCTTACGCAGCTTTTCAGAAATCAAAGCATCTAATTCATCCCTATGGCTTTCAACACCATTAACAAGATTCAACAAGAAAGCTGGAACTTCAACAGTTTCTTCACCATCGACTGTCTTATCATGAAGATATGCCGATTCAGATGCTTGCAAACATTCGCCTCCAAACTCCATGCTAAACAAGGCTTGAAAAGCACGTTCGCGGAGGTCGCGTCTTGAGCCAGTATGGATACTAGTCTTGTACATTCAAAAAATCCTCGCTGAAGAGACTGTTCAAATCAGGTTTTGGAGTCTTTTCAGGGACAATTCCAACTACATGAACATTTACTTGAGCAACTGTTACTTCAGCCATATCATAAACAGCTGCTTTAACAGCTTTCTGTACAGCAATCGAAACCGTTGGCACATTGACACCATATTGAAGATAGACATAAATATCGGCAACAACGTCACCATCCTCGTTATTCTTCAAGTAAACACCACGACCAAGACTTGCTTTACTTAGCGTATCTGCTGCTTTTTTGTTATGCAATGAATGAACACCATCAACTTTAGTTGCAGCAATCCCTGTAATAACTTCCAATACGCGCGGCGAAATAACAATTTCACCAATATTTTCAGTAATCATAGCTTTTCCTTTCGTCATTATAGTTTAAGTCAGTTTTTTCATGTTTGAAAAAACACAACTATAAGTTTCTTTATCTTGGCTTAGGCACGTGAAACGTATGTACCTTCTGCAGTGTTAACAACAAGTTTTTGTCCAACTTCAATGAAGTCAGGAACGTTAACCACAAGACCTGTTTCAAGAGTTGCCGGTTTACCTGAACCAGTAACTGTTGCTCCTTTAATCGATGGCTGTGTTTCAACGACAGTCAATTCAACAGTTGTTGGTACCGTCACACCGATAACTTCTGTCCCATAGAATTGAATCTTAACTTCTTCATTTTCTAACATGTAGAGCAACTCATTTTCCACGTTTGCTACTGGGATTTCGTATTGGTCGTAGCTTTCAGTATCCATGAAGAATGCTGTATCATCCATTTTGTAAAGGTATTGAGCAGGGCGTGTTTCAATGATTGCTTGCTCAAATTTTTCATCTGGACGGTAAGTTGTGTCAAAGGTTGATCCTGAACGCACGTCGCGCAATTTCATACGCATGATAGTGTTACCTTTACCAGGTTTATGGTGACTGGCATCCAAGACCTTAATCAATTTGCCATCAGATGTTACAAAAGTCATACCTGCTCTAAGCTTACTTGCTTCAATCATTCTTTTATTACCTCTTTGTAAAAATTATTTATCACTTCATTTTAGCATAAATACTAGCTTTTGTAAAAAGCCAAACTATTTTTCATGACTTCTCTTCACATTCGCAACTATTCTTGGGTTCCTAGGGTCATGGCAGGTACATCGTGTTGAATATAAGCAACACCTTTTTTCTCCAAGAGTTCAATAGCAAAACGATGTGGCCGGTAGTTAGCCTTATAAGTGATTTTTTTTATCCCTGCTTGTAGAAGGGCTTTGGTACAGTTTAAGCAGGGAAAATGCGTCACATAGATCTCAGTGCCATCTGTTGAGATCCCTTCTTTGGCACACTGGATCAGAGCATTCATCTCCGCATGAACGGTTCTAATACAATGGCCATCTTCCATATAGTGTCCGACTTCATTACAGTTATCCGTTGCTGAAACACCGCCATTATAACCAGTCGCAATAATGCGATTATTTTTCACTAAAACAGCACCTACAAAAGCCCTATCACAAGTGGAACGCTTGGAAATCAACTCAGCATTGGCCATAAAATAATCTTGCCAGGATAATCTCTCCATACTCTCTCCTATTTTAATACGATCAATTCTTTAGGGGCTTGGGTCAATACTTCGCACCCATTTGTTGTAATAACTAAATCATCTTCAATACGGAGCCCGTATTTATTTGGCAAATAGATACCTGGTTCATCCGTCACTACCATACCAGCTTCCAACTTATCCTCACTACCACGGAAAAATGGATTTTCATGAATATCCAAACCAATACCATGACCGATACCATGTGTGAAGAATTCTCCATAACCCGCATTCTCTAAAACCTGACGAGGAATGGCATCAAAGTCTTTATAAGTCATCCCTGCTTTTGCTTGGTCAATCAAGGTTTGATTCGCTCTTAGGACAATATCGTAAATCTCACGTTCTTCATCCGTCACGTGGCCGATATGAATGGTCCGCGTCATATCACTGACGTAATGCTTGTAGTAACAACCGAAGTCCAGGGTTAACGATTCTCCTGACTGAATGATCTTGTCACTGGCTACACCGTGAGGCATAGCAGAGCGATATCCCGAAGCTGCGATAGTCTCAAAAGATACTCCCGAAGCACCGTAGTGACGCATGCGAAAATCAAGGAAATTAGCCACTTGCAACTCTGTCGTTTGACCAGGTTTGATAAAATCAAGCACATCTAGAAAAGCCTTATCAGAAATTTGACAGGCCTGACGGATAGTCTCAATCTCTGATTTGTCTTTTACCACGCGCAAGGTTTCTACAAAATCTGTCTGAGGCAGCCACTGCGTCTGAGGCGACAAGCTTGTCAGTTGCTCATAAAAAGCATAAGAAACCTGACTATCAAAACCGACTCTGGCAAGCTGATCAGCCTTGATTATTTTAGAAACTTCAGCCAAAGCCGTACGTGTCTCAATAATGTCAAATCCTTCAACCACTTCCTTGGCAATCAATGTATAGCGAGCATCCGTCATAAAGATGCGACGATTGCGAGTGATGAAAACGGTACTCTCAGTTCCCCAAAAACCAGTCAGATAGTAAATATTATTTTGCCCTGTCACTAAAAAAGCATCTAAATTTGATTGAGCCAATTTTTCTTCAAAACGAATAACCCTAGAATTCATTACAACCTCCTGAATGAAACATTAAACTTACCTTATTTTAACAAAAAATCCCCGAAAAACGGGGAATAATTCATTATTTAAAAGTAAAGACAATCAAAACAAACTCTACTGACCTGAAACATCTCTTTATCACTTTCCCCATCAAAATTACGATAGCCGCTGACAACATAGTATTTGTACTATTTTCTTGGACACTTCCAATGAAAAGTATCGCTGCCTCTTTAACTCTGTCAAAATAAGCCTAATTATCTTTTATGGTAGTTCCCAAACCAACAAAGGCTGCATCGGCAACAGTTATGCTACCGAGTGAATTCAGATGAAATTGGTAGGTATTAAACGCAGCAACGGTAAAATACAGATATAGTCTTTTGAATTAACGTCCAGCAAATCAAGGCAACAAGGTCTGAATTTAATTTGCTTTTGAAAAAGGATAATACTCAACAAAATTCATAAATAGCGGAATCGTAATGTTATAACAAAATAAGTCATTCCTTTCCAACTAAAATCGTTTGAACACAGAGAATGGATCTCAGCTATTTTTGATTTTACATTAGTATAAGTAGCTATTCTAAAGAAAAACCAAACCCTTCAAGTGGGCTTGGTTATCATGTTATAATTTATTTTTTAAATACTGTCCTGTATAAGAAGCTTCCACTTGTGCCAATTCTTCTGGTGTTCCTGTTGCGATGATCGTACCGCCCCCGACACCACCTTCTGGACCAAGGTCAATGATGTGATCTGCTGTCTTGATCACATCGAGATTGTGTTCGATGACAAGAACAGTGTTCCCTTCGTCCACAAAACGATTCAAAACAGTAATTAATCGGGCAATATCATCCGTATGAAGCCCAGTTGTTGGTTCATCCAAGATATAGAAGGATTTTCCAGTTGATCGTTTATGCAGTTCACTAGCCAGCTTCATCCGTTGAGCTTCCCCACCAGATAGAGTAGTTGCTGGCTGACCGAGTGTCACATAGCCTAGACCAACGTCTTTAATGGTCTGGATTTTACGAGCAATCTTCGGGATGGCTGCGAAAAATTCCACTGCATCATCTACGGTCATTTCTAAAATGTCTGCAATCGTTTTGCCTTTGTAATGCACTTCCAAAGTTTCAGAATTGTAACGTGTGCCATGGCAAACCTCACAAGGAACATAAACATCTGGTAAGAAGTGCATCTCAATCTTGATAATACCATCACCAGAACAAGCCTCGCAGCGACCACCTTTGACGTTAAAGGAGAAGCGGCCCTTTTTATAACCACGAATTTTTGCTTCATTTGTTTGGGCAAACAAGTCTCGAATATCATCAAAAACACCTGTATAAGTCGCTGGGTTGGAGCGAGGTGTACGCCCAATCGGACTTTGGTCAATATCAATCAAGCGCTCAATATGCTCAATGCCTTCCACAGACTGATGCTTACCTGGTTTATCAGAATTGCGATTTAATTTTTGGGCGATAGCTTTTTTGAGAATGCTATTGACTAAAGTTGATTTTCCAGAACCTGAAACACCTGTAACTGCAATAAATTTGCCAAGCGGAAATTTGACATCAATAGTTTGAAGATTATGCTCACTAGCACCTTTAACTTTGATAAAACGTCCATTTCCTTGACGGCGTTTTTCTGGGATAGGGATTGATTTTCGGCCGGATAGGTATTGACCGGTGATTGATTTTTTCGATTTAGCAACTTGTTTAGGCGTTCCCGAAGCGACAATCTCACCACCAAGCGCCCCCGCTCCTGGACCTACGTCAATCAACCAGTCCGCTTCCATCATGGTATCTTCATCGTGTTCCACAACGATCAAGGTATTTCCAAGATCACGCATCTTTTTCAAACTGGAAATTAAACGGTCATTATCCCTCTGATGAAGTCCGATAGAAGGCTCGTCAAGAACATAAAGGACTCCGCTAAGATTCGAACCGATTTGTGTCGCCAAGCGAATACGTTGACTTTCGCCACCTGATAGGGTTCCAGCCATTCGAGATAAGGTTAGGTAATTAAGACCGACATTATTCAAGAAAGTCAAACGATCAGTGATTTCTTTTAGAATTGGACGGGCAATCATTTCGTCATTTTGCCCGAGGGTTAACTGCGAGATTTGCTTTAGATGATCTTCGATGGACAGCTCTGAAATCTGTCCGATATTCATCCCATCCGCTCCTCCAACACGCACCGACAGTGCAGCATCATTGAGGCGATAGCCATGACAGGTCGAGCAAGTCAACTCATTCATGTACTCACGCATAACACTGCGTGTATACTCCGAGTTAGTTTCGTGGTAACGGCGATTAACATTAGTCACCACTCCCTCAAAGGGGAGGTCAATATCACGCACCCCACCAAAGTCATTTTTATAATGAAAATGAAATTCACGGTCTCCAGAACCATAGAGAATCAAGTTCTTATCCGCATCAGACAAATCCTTCCAAGGAGTATCCATGTCAACACCAAAGCTTGTCATGGCTTGCTCAAGCATAGTTGGATAGTAATTGGACGAAATTGGGTTCCATGGCGCTAGAGCGCCTTCTCTGAGAGTCTTTGTCCCATCTGGTACAATCAAATCCAAGTCCACAACCAATTTCATTCCCAAACCATCACAAGTTGGACAAGAACCAAATGGCGCATTAAATGAGAAGAGTCGTGGTTCTAACTCAGGGACAGTAAAGCCACAAACAGGACAGGAGTAATGTTCTGAATATAGCAATTCATTACCATCCATGGTATCGATCATAAGATACCCATCGCCTAGACGCAGAGCAGCCTCAACAGAATCAAAAAGACGTGAGCGAATGCCTTCTTTATTAACCAAACGATCAATGACCACTTCGATATTATGCATTTTACTCTTAGACAACTCAGGAACTTCTGTCACATCAAAGATCTCACCATCTACACGAACCCGAACATAACCATCTTTTTGGATTCGTTCAAAAATCGTTTTATGCTGGCCTTTTTTACGACGAACAACGGGAGCAAGAATTTGCATCCGAGTACGTTCAGGCAATTCTAAAACCTCGTCAACAATCTGTTCAACAGAAGATGCTGAAATAGCACCATGCCCATTAATACAGTATGGCGTTCCTACACGCGCATACAGCAAACGGAGATAGTCGTTGATCTCTGTTGCCGTACCAACGGTCGAACGTGGGTTATTACTAGTTGTTTTTTGGTCAATCGAAATGGCGGGGCTAAGTCCATCAATAGAGTCAACATCGGGCTTTTCCATATTTCCCAGAAATTGACGAGCATAGGCTGAAAGACTTTCCACATAGCGTCTTTGTCCTTCAGCATAAATGGTATCAAAAGCCAATGAAGATTTCCCAGAACCAGACAAGCCTGTCACAACAACCAACTTATCTCGTGGAATCTCCACATCAATATTTTTTAAATTATGGGCGCGTGCCCCATGAATCACTAACTTATCTTGCATAATATTAAGATACAAAACCCAGCTCATGCTTCACCAAAAAAGTAAACGACTAAAAGGGACTTCCTTTCAAATTGTTTTTTCTTTTTTATTGCATTTAGGGCGTATGTCATTCCTTTCATCCTCATTTAGAAGTGTATCCAGTCTTTATCAAAACTTGGTAACAGAGAATTTTCTGCCAACAGTCTAAAAAAGCACTAATCATTTCAAAACTCTTAGAAGTTTTAATTTTTTTAACCATTTAAAACGGCTTTTGATAACTGATTTAACCCCACTTTAAAACGTCATAATTGCTAAGAAACTTCTTAAGGTTACTCTATTATAACAAAATCAGATTTTTTTACTGTAAAAAGAATCGTTAGACTCTGCTTTTTTTTGAAGCTAAAATAGAGTATAATAGGTGAGTATGGCTAAATTCTAACTTACAGGAGGGAATGTACATGAAACAAATGTTTCTGTCAACAGGAATTGACTTCAAAGAAATTGATACGTTCGAGCCCGGTGCTTGGATTAATTTGGTCAATCCTTCCCAGGAAGAATCCCATCAAATAGCTGAGCGCTTCAATATTGACATTTCTGATTTACGAGCTCCCCTTGATATTGAAGAAACTTCTCGTATCACTGTTGAAGATGATTATACTTTGATTCTCGTCGACGTTCCTATTTATGAAGAGCGTAACAATAAAAACTACTACATGACTATTCCTCTGGGAATCATCGTCGCTGAAAATGCTGTAATTACGACTTGTCTAGAAGAATTATCTATTTTTGACCAATTTAAAAATCACCGAGTCAAAGGCTTCTATACTTTTATGAAGACACGATTCATCTTTCAACTTCTCTACCGCAATGCCATCTTATACCTAACTGCCCTACGTTCCATTGATCGACAAAGCGACCGTATCGAAGCCCAACTGGAAGATGCCACTCGTAACGAACAACTAATCGACATGATGGAGCTGGAAAAATCCATCGTCTATCTAAAGGCTTCACTCAAGATGAATGAGCGAATCGTTAAAAAACTTTCCAGCAATACCTCAAGTCTCAAAAAATACGTTGAGGATGAAGACCTGCTGGAAGATACCTTAATTGAAACCCAACAGGCTATTGAGATGGCAGGTATTTATGAAAATGTCTTAAATGCAATGGCGGAAACCTCTGCAGCTATCATCAATAACAACCAGAACACCATTATGAAAACCTTGGCGCTGATGACTATGGCATTAGATATCCCAACCGTAATCTTCTCAGCTTACGGCATGAACTTCCAAAACAATTGGTTACCTCTAAATGGGCTGCCACACGCCTTCTGGTACATTGTTTTTATCGCTTCTGTACTCAGTATGTTGGTCGTGCTTTACTTTATCAGGAAAAAGTGGTTTTGATGCTTTATAATTGGCAGTCACAAAACTACTTTTAGGATTCTCCGCACAAACCAATCCTAAAAGCTAATTAGATAAGATTATTGAGCAAATTTATACTTAGGTACCTTAACCCTGTTAACAATTTGGTACTTTCTAAACCTTCTACAAAGGCGACGATTAACTATTCCCATTTCTGAAAGGATTATCATGGATTTAAACAATCTCACTCACAAAAACCAAGAATTTATTCACATTGCTACTAAACAATTGATACAAGACGGTAAATCAGATACTGAAATTAAATCTATTTTAGAAGGTATTTTACCAAGCATCGAAGAAAATCAAAAAAATGGCGTCCCCGCTCGCTCTTTCCTCGGGGCTCCAACAACGTGGGCTGCGCAATTCACTAAATCAGAAGCAGAGATAAAAGCAGAAGCTCAAGAAGCTAAAAATACAAACCCTTGGCTCATGTGGACAGACGCTTCACTCTTTTGGCTTGGTTTCCTTGGCGTCATCACAGGTCTTCTTGCTCTCACCAATAACCAAACCCAATCTTACGGTTTGTTATCACTAATAGTTGTTGGACTGGGTGGGGGAGCCTTTCTCTATGCCACTTATTACTATATCTACCGTCATATGGGTAAAGAAAAAACCCAACGCCCCAATTTTTGGAAAAGCATTGGTCTCTTGGGGCTGCTTATGGTTGGTTGGTTAATTCTGTTTAGTGCCACTACCTTTTTACCAGCAGCTATCAACCCACAACTACCTCCACTTTTACTCATTCTAATAGGCGCAATCGCTTTTGCTGTCCGCTACTACCTCAAGAAAAAATACAATATTTTGAGTGCTATGTCAGCACAAGCGACACCTCGAAGATAACTATTAAAACCAAACATCAAAACGGATGTTTGGTTTTTTGAGTATACGACTGGAAAAACTTATTCAATAAACTAATGCATTCACACAATGACTCCCATTTAAAATGGCAAGAACTTTTATCATCGATTGAACTAATGTTTTGAGTTCTAAACTCACCAACCTTACAATCTCAACTGGGACTTCACTATTACCCTTGTACAGTTAAGCTTGTGATTCTATGAAAAGACAACTCCTTTTCGTTGTAACACACAGTCTCTTACAAATCCCCGATACCATACTCCTCGAAACCTATTAGAACATGACGTTTAAAGTTTTTTTCGTCTATAAAAAACTGGATAACCGTTACCTCCAAAACTCTCACCTATCATTATATGACGGTTAAAGGTTAACAAAATAGATACGATAATAACATCTTTTTGGTGTTTTAGGAGTTTCATATCACTTCAAAGCGAATTTGATCACAGAATGACTATTAGATATTATAAAACAAAAAACCACTCCCCTTTCGGAAAGCGGTCTAACGAATTAGTCTTCGTTTACGTAAGGCATAAGAGCCATAACGCGAGCACGTTTGATTGCTGTTGTTACTTTACGTTGGTTTTTAGCTGAAGTTCCTGTTACGCGACGAGGAAGAATTTTTCCACGTTCTGAAACGAAACGGCTAAGAAGTTCAGTATCTTTGTAATCAACGTATTCAATTTTATTAGCTGCGATATAATCAACTTTTTTACGGCGTTTAAATCCGCCACGACGTTGTTGAGCCATGTTATTTTCTCCTTATATTATAGTATTAAGTCCGTCCTAGAACGGTAGATCGTCATCTGAGATATCCATTGGGTTCGAATTACCAAACGGGCTCTCATCTCGACCAAAGTTTGGTGTTTGCGATGAAGATGAAAAACTGTTATTTGATGATTGGTTATTATAACCACCATTATAAGAATTTTGTGAACCACCTTCACGTGTAGCACGACTTTCCAACATTTGGAAATTTTCCGCAACAACTTCCGTCACATAAACACGTTGGCCTTGTTGATTTTCATAATTACGTGTCTGGATACGTCCAGTGATACCAATTAAAGCACCTTTTTTAGCCCAATTAGCCAAATTCTCAGCTGACTGACGCCAAATCACACAGTTAATGAAATCAGCTTCACGTTCACCATTTTGACTCTTGAAGTTACGGTTAACTGCAAGAGAGAAAGTGGCAACAGCAACATTGCTTGGTGTGTAGCGAAGTTCTGCGTCTCTGGTCATACGACCAACAAGTACTACATTATTAATCATAAACTACCTTCTTACGCTTCGAGGTTAACGATCATGTGACGAAGAATGTCATTGTTGATTTTTGAAAGACGGTCAAACTCATTAAGAGCGAAAGCATCTTCAGTTTCAACAGTAACGATGTGGTAAAGACCTTCGCGGAAATCTTTGATTTCGTAGGCAAAGCGACGTTTTTCCCAATCTTTTGATTCAACGATAGTAGCACCGTTATCAGTCAAGATAGAATCAAAACGTTCTACCAAAGCCGTTTTTGCTTCTTCTTCAATGTTCGGACGAATAATATAAAGAATTTCGTATTTAGCCATTGATATTTCCTCCTTTTGGACTAATGACCCCAAGACCTAGCAAGGGGTAAGTGAGGTATTCTCACAATTTACTATTATACCATTTCAAAACGAAATAGCAAGGATTTTCTTTGATTAGAAACACCATTTATCATTCGAAAGTGAAAATGTCCTATTCTGTTAAACTAGAAAGATGAGGAAAATGGAATTAACGATGACAGAGTCAAAGAAATACTTAGTGATTAAAGCCGTATGTGATGGAAAAAAACTAAAAAATAAGGCCCGTGTAGAGTTGACCCTATTTTGGTTTCAATTTTAAAAGCCCTTTTTCAAGAGCTTTTGTCTTATCTTTGGATGCCGATTGCAGGGATCGAACCTGTGACCTACGCGTTACGAGTGCGTTGCTCTACCAACTGAGCTAAATCGGCTTAACATGATTATTTTAGCACTTTAACTGATTCTGTCAAGTCCTTCACAAAATTAAAAAAGATACTTACTGCACGCTTGTAAGTACCTTTTTAATGTGTAAAATATTCGTCTAAAATATAGTTCTCCTTTCATATGTACGATTTCATAAGGAGTATATAGCGTCATTAAAGTTTTTATTAATTTCGTTATTTATATTCTGAATAATATCGTCCTCCTTTAATTCTTCAGTAAAGAGGATTGTCTCCGTTTTTATAACGGCTAATGTTAAATCTTAGCATCGTTCACCTCATTTTAATTATCCATTAACCTGAGTGACTATAACTTCTGACTTAATTGTCACCGTTCTTGTAACGTCCAATATCAAATGTTAGCATAGGCGTTCCTCCATATTGTCTTTAAACAAGTCTGAATTTACGTTTTTTATATATGCACAACCTAAGTGACATTAACAATAGTTCATTTTTTAGCACACCCTGAGTGACGCGACGACTTTATTGAGCTCAATCGGTGATTAATCACCATGTTATCAAAATAAAACTAATCTTTATTTCTCATCGTGAGAAATAAACAATACTTATTGACATCGGATTTGCCTTTAAGTTATTGGTTGCAATAACTTAAGCTGTCTCCGTTTTTATAGCGTCCTTTGTTGAATTCCATCATGAGCATTACCTCCTAATTGAAAACAAGTTCTAGAAACTTTGTCAGTAAAATGTTTTAGCCATTTCTTATACTAAAGGTTTTATCAGTGATCACTTTGATATGCAAAATGTAAAGTTATAAGGTGTAAAGTTTGCCTACTATTTATCCGAAGACTTAACTATCTCCGTTCTTGTACCGTGCGACATGTGGTTTCATCATAAGATTACCTCCTATAAATCTGTTTCTTCTGTCATCCTTTCTTGTACTTTAATTATATTGTATGCGCTTTCTTTTGTCAAGAAAAAAATATTCTTAAACACCTTTTTTATCATTCGAAAGTGATAATGCCTTGCTTAAATTGAAGCGAAAAATATCCATTTCTGAAGCCAGTATCCTTAAAGGAATTGTGTCTTAGCAGATCTGACTAAAAAATATCTCATCTTTGTCATTTCCGATGAAAAAAGAAAAACAGTACCTCTGTGAAGCTAGACTTATCCAATCGACCAGTGAAGCGCCCAATCATGACTTATACGCGGTAAAAAGTAGCTTTTAGATGACAATCAATACCGAAAGGCTATGAACGCTAGCCCATAAGGCACCGAACTACTCACCATTGATAAATAGCAATTCTTATAAACCTCATAACTCCAGATATCCTTACCAGCTTTGAACTGTCAATAAAAGATAATGGCTGCCACTATACCAACACAAGCATTAGAAATCTCTTCCACGGGAAAGCTTGGTATCCTTAAAGATTAGAAAAAACCTTCAATAGTTAAGCTATTCCTCAAATTTTCTAGTGTCTTAGGGGCTTTTTTCTGTTCAAAAGACACTTCTTTGTTACAATAGAAATATGTTAGATTTAAAAGATTACGGTATCAAAATGTGGGATGATGACAAGATTGCTTCCTTTCGTCGCACACTCTTAACATGGTATGACCAAGAAAAGCGGGATTTGCCTTGGCGGCGTACGAGCAATCCTTACTGCATTTGGATTAGTGAAATCATGTTACAACAAACACAAGTCGTTACGGTGATCCCTTATTACGAGCGTTTTTTAGAATGGTTCCCGACAGTGGCTGATTTGGCTAATGCTCCAGAAGAAAAATTATTAAAAGCTTGGGAAGGATTAGGCTACTACTCTCGCGTACGAAACATGCAAAAGGCTGCCCAGCAAATCATGTCAGACTTTGACGAAACTTTCCCATCACGATATGAGGACATCCTTTCCCTCAAAGGAATCGGACCTTACACGGCTGGCGCAATTGCTAGCATTGCTTTTCAACTGCCTGAACCAGCCGTTGATGGCAATGTTATGCGTGTCGTGGCTAGGCTTTTTGAAGTAGATTATGATATTGGCGACCCAAAGAATCGGAAAATTTTCCAAGCTATTATGGAAAGGTTAATTGATCCAGAGAGACCAGGCGATTTCAATCAGGCTTTGATGGACTTGGGAACAGATATTGAATCCGCTAAAAACCCTCGACCTGATGAATCCCCTATTCGTTTTTTTAACGCTGCTTATCTAAATGGCACTTATGATAAATACCCTATCAAGTTGCCCAAGAAGAAACCAAAACCCTTGGAATGCCAAGCTTTTATCATCCGAAATCAAGAGGGAGAATTACTCCTTGAAAAAAAGATGCAGGGACGATTATTGGGCGGCTTCTGGTCTTTTCCTATTATAGAAACGTCACTTATCGGTCAACAAACCAGTCTTTTTGAAGACACAACTCCCCTTTTAAAACCTCTTTCACAAAAAGCTAATTTTGAAAAAAGCTATGCCATAAAACCAACCTGGACCAATCGAAGTTTCAAGCAAATCAAACATACTTTTAGTCATCAAAAATGGACAATGACTTTGGTTGAAGGCCTTATTAAAAAAGAAGATCGACCAGAAGGAGAACATCTTCATTGGGTTAGCATCGATGATTTGGATAACTACCCTATGGCAACTCCTCAAAAAAAGATGTTAGCAGAATATCTGAGCAAAGAAAGATAAACAAAACAGCCTCCACACAAAAGGCTGTTTTTCTAGTCTCTATTTTAGAAAATCAAGCAATTGCTCTAAGTCGTTGATAAAAGCATCTGCTCGGCTTTGATCAATACCGAAGCGATCATCTTTCAGGGCGACCACTCTCAAGCCAGCTCCCTTTCCGGCTGCGATCCCTTTTTGGCTATCTTCGATGACTAAGGCTTGATTTTTCTCAACTCCTAACTGAGCAATAGCTTCTTGGTAGATAGCTGGGTGAGGTTTACTTTCTGGAAAATCTTCACCCGACAAGATAATCTCAAAAGCATCATACAAATCTGAACCTTTAAGAGCCCGTTCAATATCAACAATAGCCGAACTTGAAGCCAAAACCAGACGATAACCCTCCGCCCTCAAACCATGGATAACGGTTTTTGCTCCAGGCATGATGAGTTCAGGGTAAGGGGCAGGCTGTTCTTCTTTTTTCTGGCGATAAGCCTCTTCCAGTTTGGGAATATCCCAGTTATCATAATCATCACCTAGGACTAGTTGCCAAGATTGCTTGACATTGCCACCAATAAAATCTTTTGGTGCTAGATGTTCTATATTAATCCCTAGTTGCGATAAAAATTTTTTTCGACGCTCAAAGTAAAATATTTCAGTATCAAAAAGGACACCGTCCATATCAAAAATCACTGCTTTTATAGCCATAAAAATCACCTCACACCTATTGTAACACAAGAAAACCAGACAGCCGAGCCATCTGGTTTTAGGAGATTATGAAAAAGAAAAGTTTTAGGATGTTTAGAGTATATCTAACATAGCTTAAAGTTTTCTTAAGAAACAACAAGCATAGACTTAATCGTTTGTCGATCAGCCATGTCTTGATAGGCTTGGTTAATATCTTCTAATTGATAAGTATCAGTGAAGACTCTTCCTGGATTAATGTCCCCATCTAAAACGGCTTTAAGGAGAAATTCCTTGTCGTAAGTGGTGACGGAAGCCGATCCTCCACCAAACGAAATGTTCTGGGCAAACGTTGATCCAATGGGGCGGCCACTGTAATGGGGCACGCCAACATAGCCAACGCGACCTCCGTTATGAAGAACACCAATAGCCTGTTCAAGGGCAGCTTCGGTTCCGACACACTCTAAAGCAGCATCTGCTCCACCACCTAGAATGTCACGAACTTTAGCAATACCTTCTTGGCCACGTTCAGCTACTACTGCAGTGGCACCAAATTCAAACGCCAATCGTTGCCGATCTTCATAGCGGCTCATTAGGATAATTTGAGAAGCACCTCGCATTTTAGCAGCTATGACAGCACACTGCCCAACAGCACCATCTCCAATCACGACAACCTTATCTCCTTTTTGAACATTGGCACAACGAGCAGCATGATAGCCTGTAGGCATGACATCGGCTAAGGTAAGTAGAGACTTGATCATCCCTTCTGAATAGTCACTCGGCTGACCAGGAACTTTTATGAGTGCCCAATTGGCATAATGGAAGCGAATGTACTCTGATTGGAAGCCACTTGACCAGTTAGTTGGCGCTTCATGCTTGTCACAAGTTCCATCAAAACCAGCACGACAGGCATCACATTCTCCACAACCATGTGTAAAAGGTACGATGACAAAATCTCCTGGCAATACTGTCGTGATGTCAGCACCAACTGCTTCCACAATTCCTAAAGCTTCGTGACCAGAATTTTCGGAATGGCTTCCCTTGTCATCGCCATGAGAGTAGGACCATAAATCAGATCCACAAACACAGGCACGAACTACCTTGATAATCACATCATCGGCAGCTTGAATAGAGGGTTTTGTTACCTCTTCAATAATCATCTGACCAGCAGATTCAAAAATAGCAGTTTTCATTTTCATAAATTATACCTAGCCCACAACCGTCACATCAAAATAGAAAAGTCAATAGCGATGCTAAATCACCTAGCTAGTTTGACCTTCTTATAGAGATGGTCGGCGAGCTTAGTCACGTCAGTGACCAAATTATCCTTTCTGTATTTATAAATAGTGGCGCTTACATTTAGCTGCAAGCTTTTTCATTTACAACTTTTTAGACTCCATGCACTGTTTTGTATTAATGTCCCGGCTTCTTCTTTAATCGCCTGAATAGCATTAAGCACATTAGCTACAATACTGGCTTCTACCTTATAGCAACACAATCAGTTTAGAAAGTTATTTCTCCAGTGACAAGTGTTGAGCAAAGAAGTCAACCAATCTATCAAAGGGAATCTTATCCTTTTGATCATAAAGGTCTACATGGTCTGCCTCTGGAACAATCAGTAACTCTTTAGGCTCATTAGCAAGGGCGTAAGCTTCCTCAGAATGATATAGCGAGTGGGCATTTTCACCAGCGACAAAAAGAATAGGCCTTGGTGAAATATCCTTGATATTAGCATAGAGTGGAAATTGATAAAAAGACATAGGCGTCGTTGCTGTCCAAGCAGCAGTAGAGTTAGTCGAACGTTCATGGTAACCACGAGGTGTGCGATAGTAATCAAAAAAAGCTTTGGCAATAGGATCAGCATCTTCTGGCAATTGTTCAGGGAAGAGATTATCATCTGTCATAACGTTTCCAGCTGCATCAAAACCAAGCTCGTGATAGCCAAGAGAGTAATGACCAGTTTCTGTAGCCCCCTTATCCACATCTATCCAGCGTTGCTGACTAACATGAGCACGAAGTTTTGCTTTTTGATCATCGTTGTAGCTATTTTTATAGCCGAGATACATAGACTTAGACATATCGTACATGGAAGCTGTCGCCACCGCCTTGATACGAGTATCTGTCCCAGCTGCGGTCAATGCCATGCCAGACAAGCCACAGATGGCCTGGGCACCAATGCGGTCACGATTCACGTAAGGCAGGCTACCGAGATAATCAACGGCTGCGCTATAATCCTCCGTAAAAATAGCTGGTTCTGCTACGTTGCGAACAGCGCCTCCTGATTCACCTGTAAATGATGGGTCGAAGGCTAGCGCAACAAAGCCATTTTTAGCAAATTCTTGAGCATATAGGCCTGAGGCTTGCTCCTTAACGGCACCAAAAGGACCAGAGACCACTATGGCCGGCCACTGCTTGTCTTCATAGTTCTCAGGTAGGTACAAATCTGCAGCTACCTCAATCCCAAAACGATTGTTAAAATGAATCTTTTGTGTTTGGATAGTCGAATAAATGTCAAATGTTTTTGTCATCGTAAACCTCTTTTTCTAATGACTAGCTGCTAATTGTAAATTTCGTTAGACTCATTTCCAACGGTAATAGTAGTTTACCACTTAGAGTCTACTCCAAATCAAGTGCTTTATTTCATTTTCTGGTTGATAACGTCACTAAAACTTGCGGTTTATCCAATAACTCTACTAGGTCTGAATGATCACCTGAGAGTTTGCCTAACTTGGTATAAGCCCAAGAATGTTGACCGTGAAAGATTACCAGTTTGTCACTGTTATAAAGCATGATATCCCCAGTCTTAGCAGTTTGTGGCTTATCTTGACTAGGGAGTTCAATCCCTAAAGGGCCAACTTGTTCAAAGCGACCATAAGCGGTTAAACGTAACTCAAGCTCCCCTTCCAACAAGCGTTTCTCAAGTTCTTCAACTGCTGCATTCTTCTCCCAAGTGACTTCTACGGGTTTTTGGTCAATCTTTAATTGAATCTTTTGCACAGCAACCATATCTTTTTCTACCTCACTATTTCTCTGACTACAAGAAGCTAATAGTAAGATTGGTGGGATGATTACCATTAGTCTCAATAATAATTTCATCTATTTTTTATCTCTGTTTCAAATGTAGGAGATCGGTAATGTTGGATTTTAAGGTCTAAACGATCAAGTGCTTGACCAAGTTCATCATAGCGCTCCTGCATTTTTTGATGTTCTTCTTGTAACATTTCTAGGCGTGCTTGGCGTGTTTCATCTCCTTGTTGATAAAGTGCCATATACTCAATCAAACTTTCTACAGAAACACCTGCCCCTCGAAAACATTTTACAAATGCTAAAGCATCTAAATCAGTCTGTTGAAAATCACGAATGCCTGAAGCAGTTCTTGGTATCGCTGGTACCAGACCAATACGTTCATAATAGCGAATGGTACCCGCGCTTAAGCCTACAAGTTCTGCTGCCTTTTTGATATTCATAAGATGCTCTTTTTGTCGTTTGTTTTCAAATACCTTTTCTGTTGCCATATAAGGTTTTAACAGGCATCAATTCAAGTTCCTAGTCACATTCCATTCAAAATAGCCTAATGACTAGTCACTAGCGAGACTTGACTAGCTAAACAGACTTTTCAGATTTCCTCTAAAAAACATATGGACTTACAACCAAGGGGAAAATAATGATGACTGTCTGATAGCTTGCTGCTCTCCCAGAATGTGATGATAGGCTTCTTAGTCTGCCCAAACTTCCTTCGCTAAACGAAAGACTGCCCATGCTTTTGGCCATCCTGCATAGAAGGCCACATGTGTTACGGTAGCTGTGATTTCTTCTTTAGTGACACCATGATTTTTAGCATTTTGCAAATGATAGGTTAGCGAACCATCTATCACACCAGATGACATGAGAGCAACTACTGTAATAAGGCAACGAGTTTTGAGGTCTATGTCTTGATTATTCCAATTTTCACCAAATAACACATCATCATTGAAGTGGGCAAAGTCTGGTGCAAAGTCGCCAAGCTGGTCGCGTCCAGCCGTTTGTTTGATTGTTTCTACCATATTGAAACTCCTTTCTTATTTCTAGATCATTTCGGTTATTTTGCTTGTGCAGCGATATACTCTTGATCACTCACAGGTTCAAACCATTCAGCTCTACCAGCAGTTATCGCCACATGACTGAACCAGCTGTTTGATTTAGCGCCATGCCAATGTTTGACACCTGCCTGTGTAACAACAACATCTCCGGCCTTTAATTCTTGAGCTGGTTTTCCCTCTTCCTGATACAAGCCCTCACCATCGGTCACTAACAGTAGTTGATACCCGTCCTGGTGGGCATGCCAGTTATTGCGACAACCTGGTTCAAAAGTAACATTGTCAATAGCAAATTGCTTATCTGGCGCCTGAGCAAGCGCTGCTAGATAAGATTGTCCAGTAAATACCGAAGCATAGGCTTCGTTAGGTTCCCCTTTTGGGAAAATTGGTTTAAAGGCTACCATTTTATCTTCTCCTTTTCTCTTAGGATACACCTTGAAGTCAACTCTAAGTCAAGTGTTTACAGCTGTTTGATGACTCTGGCAGGAATACCTGCCACAAGTGTATTGTCCGGAACGTTCTTAGTGACCAATGCGCCTGCTGCAACGACTGCATTTTCACCAACGGTCACACCTGGCATGATCGTTGCGTCAGCGCCTATCCAGCAATTTCGCTTGAGTGTCACCGACTTGAGCTCCAATTTATGCCGATCACTAGGTTTCAAAGGATGGTTAACCGTCAAAATCTTAGCACGAGGGGCAATGAGAACATCATCTTCAATGGTAATCCCACCTAAGTCTGTCATAAAAACATCCATATTGACGTAAACATGTTTACCAAAGCTAATGTGGCGTCCAAAGTCTGTCTGAAAAGGGACATTAATGATTGTAGTTGGATTAATCTTATCTTGAGTTATTTTTTCAACGAGAAGACGTGCTGAGTCATAAGTTTGAACCTGTGTATTAAGCTCTTGGATCAAGGGTTTGTTTTCTTCTTGAATCTGACTAATAATGGTGCGCAAACCATCTGTCTCAGGCACCAATTTACCAGTATTTAAAAAGGGTTTAAAGCTCTGATCAATCATAAGGATCTCCTTTTTTAGATGTTAGGATTAGTGTACCAAACAAGAACAACCATAACAAATACTTATATAAAATACTTTATATGCCTAAAAAGCATGGTATAATAACTATCAAAAAAAGGACCTTTAATACTGAACAATGGATATTCGTGTACTAACTTATTTCGTAGCACTTGTGCAAACTAAATCGATTTCTAACGCTGCCGCTACCCTCCACATTACCCAACCCACCCTATCGCGTCAACTTAAGGACCTAGAAAATGAGTTGGGAACTGTTTTGTTTTACCGGGGTAGTCGGGAAATTCAATTAACAGATGATGGGCAATACCTTTATAATCGAGCCATAGAAATTCTCAATTTAGTTGATAAAACACAATATCATCTCCAGCAAAAAGAAGGCATCTCTGGTGAACTGACCATCGGAGCTGCTGAAAGCCAGTCGCTTGATGTCATTGCCAAGGCTATCACCAAATTAACAAGCGATTATTCCTCAACTAGCATCCACATTCGTAGCGGAAACGCTGACCAAGTCTACGAAGATTTGGACCAAGGGCTACTGGATTTTGGGATTACTATAGGAGACTTTGATAGTCGTAAATACAATCATATCTCGCTGACTAACAGAGACCGTTGGGGGGTCCTTATGCCACGACAACATCCCTTGGCTGAAAAAGGTATCGTCAATCTACGGGATATTCTTTCTTACCCACTATTAGTCTCTGCACAATCCTCTATTGATCGCAGTATATTTGCTGGGTTGGGTGATTATCGCATTGTCGGTAGCTACAACCTTATCTATAACGCAGCTCTGCTTGTAAAAGCAGGGGCTGGTATTGCACTAGCCCTAGATGGCCTTATTGACACCTCCTCTGAACATAGTGACTTGACCTTTCGATACCTTAATCATGACAACCATGATGGGATCCAAATACTTTGGAAAAAACAGGCTATCTTATCCCCAGTCGCCAAAGGATTTTTAGAAATCCTCAGAGTAGACATCCTAGATGAGAAAGAAGTGCCGCATTAACAGATAATATGCTGGAATAAAGGACCCAATAGCCCATTTATGAGATAACTGTTACCTCTTTTCCCTACTCACCTAAGTGCAAGCCCATTGAAAAGACAGAAAAAGCGCAAATTAAAAACCCTCAAGAAATCATCGGCCAATGGCGATAGTTTTCTTGAGGGTATTTTGTTCTAGTCTTACTTCAAATCATTATAACTAACCATCGAACCAATGGACTTGATGGGTGACTTAGTATAGTCTTCTTAATTTCCTACTCAAGAAACTTCTCCCTGAAGTAGGTATTTTATCAATGAGTTAAACTCATTGATGAACCCAAAAATTCTGTTAAAGAAGTTGCTGGTCGTCCTAGAACACGTTCGATGTCACTAGAGACAGCTTCGAGTTCTCCTTTTGCAATGGCAGTGTAGGTTGACACCCAGCTATCGTATTCCCAATCTTCTGCTGGCCAAGCTTTTCTAGAATCATAGGCTTCTTCGACTGTCTCTTCCACATATGAGATTTCTTTTTGCCAAGCTCTGCCGACTATTTCAGCAATTTCAGCCATAGACAAGCTCTCAGGACCCGTCATATCAAGGATTTGATTTTCAAAGTTTTGAGGATTTTGCAAAACCTTAGAAACAACTGCCGAAACTTTTCCACTACCAGCTGGGCCCTTGATTTCGCCATAGTCTTGACATAGTGCTACGAAGAAATCCATGTAAAAATTATCGCGAATAAAGGTATAGGTGAAACCTAGTTCTTTAATATAGGCTTCTGTCGCCGCATGGTCACGCGACAAAGTAAAGGTGGCATCCGCTGCTGCTTGGTAGAAACTAGTGTAAACAATATGCTTAACACCTGCACTCTTCGCAGCATCTAGCAAAGCCGTGTGCTCAGCCACACGATCAAAAGATTCACGCGCCGACACCATAAATAGAATATCAACACCTGTCAAAGCATCAATCGTTGTCCGACTCTTGTCATAGTAAGATTCGTAAACAGTCATGTGTGGCAAAGTCTCAACTGCTTGCGGACGACGAGCCAACAGTCGTGCAGGTATTCCTTTTTGTGATAAATTTCAGGCTAAAAGCGAACCTAACTTTCCTGTCACACCTGTGATTGCTAACATTTGCCTTCTCCTTTAACTTACCTAATCCTTTAATCCCAACAATCGTCTTGCATAAAAGACTTGTCCCGAGTGCATGGTGACATCGTCTAAAGTAGACACTAACCGTACGCCGCGGGTGACAGCTGGTGTCCATGACTCATCAACAATATCGTTCAGATCCCTTTCTTGTAGCGACTGAATATACTCCACGGCGGCAGCTTGGGCTTCTTTAAAATAAGTCAATAAATCATCAAGATTATCAACTCGAATCTGCTGCGCCTCATCTAGAGTATGACGCCAGCTTGGACTGGAACTTGATGGTAGTTTTTGCTCCCAACCGTTTGTCTTAAGTAGCCATTCTTGGTCTGCCAATTCAGCAATCTGAATATCCAAGACTAAGGCTGTGTGCCAGAGCAACCAAGTCATGGACTTAATCTGTGGCGCTTCATCAGCAGCTGGAAAACTATTAGCTTGTTCTAGGCTGACACCTTGAAAAGCCCGTTCAAATCGAGCCACTGCACGGTTTAAATCATCAATCAATAAATCTTTAAAGGTTGTCATCTGATTCTCCTATTTTTTTAGTAATCCTTCTTTTTCCAAATAATCATGCGCTACTTGTGCTGCATCTTTTCCTTTAACGTCCACTTGATAGTTCATCTCAGACATTTCGGTTTCGGTGATTTTACCTGCTAGTTGTTTGAGGATTTTCTTAAGCTCTGGATGTTCTT
Organism: Streptococcus jiangjianxini; assembly: GCF_040225085.1. Lineage (NCBI taxonomy): Bacteria > Bacillati > Bacillota > Bacilli > Lactobacillales > Streptococcaceae > Streptococcus > Streptococcus jiangjianxini. The sequence goes on from NZ_JBEHGL010000003.1 coordinate 115,482, forward strand.
TCAAGAATGCTTCTTTCATCAATGGAGCACCTTGATAAGGTGGGAAAAGTTGCTTGTCATCTTCTAAAATGACCAAATCATATTCCTTAATCTGACTATCAGTAGAATAGGCATCGATGATATTGACATCACCAGTCTGAATCGCTTGATAACGCAGAGCTGGCTCCATCGTATTGACCTTAAAATGCAGACCATAGAGTTTTTCTAGACCTGGATAACCATCTGGTCGGTCATTGAATTCCAGAGAGAATCCTGCTACTAGCTTATCTTGTACTCTTGCCAAATCAGAAATTTTTGACAAATTATTTTCTTGTGCAAACTCTTTGGTAACTGCTAAGGCATAGGTGTTCTGATAGGCCATAGGTTGTAGCAGGGCCAAGTCATCTTGTTTTAAAATCTCATCGCGAGCTGCGGTGTAAACCTCTTTAGGATTATTAGAGAGTTTCGGAGGATTTTTCAAAAGACTACCTGTCACCGTCCCCGTAAATTCGGGGTAAATATCGATATCACCTGATTTCACGGACTCATAAAGGAAGCTAGTCTTACCAAAGCTAGGTTTAAGATCAACCTTGAGGTCACTTTGATCCTCAATCAGTTCCTTGTACATGTTAATCAAAATCTCAGGCTCAGCCCCTAGTTTTCCAGCAATAACGACGGTATCATCACGATGGCTGAGATTTTTAAAAATTGCTGGCGCATAAGTCATCAAAAGCCCAAAGACCATGACAGCAAAAGAAAGCAGAATGGTTCTTAGCTTTGCTTTCTCCAAAACTTTCAAGACGGCATTAAAGAGGATAGCCAAAATAGCCGACGAAATCGCCCCTATCAGGATAAGTGAACTGTTATTACGATCAATCCCTAACATGATAAATGATCCTAAACCACCAGCACCGATAAGAGAAGCCAAGGTTGCCGTTCCAATAATCATAACAGCAGAAGTTCGGATTCCCGACATGATGATCGGCATACTAATCGGCAGAATAAAGGTTTTTAGACGTTCCCAACGATTTAACCCAAAAGCTGTTCCGGCTTCAATCAGACTAGGATCAATACTCGCAATAGCCGTCACTGTACTCTGCATAATGGGAAAAATAGCATAGATCACCAAGGCTACTACCGCTGGTAAGGTACCAATCCCCATAAAGGGAATAAAAAGACCTAAGAGAGCCAATGACGGAATTGTTTGAAAGACGCCTGTTACTTGCAAACTAGCTTCTGCCCAACTTTGACGCTTACTGAGAAAGATAGCTAGAGGCACAGAAATGAGGATAGCCACCAACAAGGCAATCAAGGAAATCTGTAAATGTTCTACAAGGGCTGTCAACCAGTCGCCAAATTTGGCTTGGAAAGTCACAATCAAATCAGTCATGGCGAACACCTCCAAATAATTCAGCCACAAAGGCATCTGCTGGTTGATCAAGGATTTCTTGCGGGCTAGCGAGTTGGACCAGTTCCCCCTGATTGAGGACAGCAATACGATCAGCCAATTCTAAAGCTTCGCGAACATCGTGAGTGACAAAGATGGTCGTCATCCCAAACTCTTCATGCAGTTCTTTAGTCAAAAGCTGCAACTGCTCACGACTGATCGGGTCTAGGGCTGAAAAAGGTTCGTCCATCAGCAAATACTGTGGTTCATGAATGATAGCGCGTACAATACCAACACGTTGCTGCTCCCCACCAGACAAATCCTTAGGATAACGATTGAGATACTCACTTGGAGTCAGACCAACTCGTTCTAAAAAGTATTGGGATCGCTCCTTAATTCGCTCTGATGACCACTTTTTCATCTTGGGGATAAGAGCAATATTTTCAGCAACTGTTAGATTAGGAAAAAGAGCAATTTGCTGCAAAACATAGCCCATTGAAAGACGAAGTTGTCGCAAATCCAGTTGATTTTGTTGAGTCCCATCGATGATAATTTTTCCATCTGTTAAATCAATCAAACGATTGAGCATTTTGAGAATCGTTGTTTTTCCAGAACCAGATGGTCCAACTAAGACCAAAAATTCGCTATCAGCTATCGTAAAGCTCTGGTTTTTAAGGACAACTTTGTCGCCAAAAGACTTGCTGACATGATCAAATTCAATCATACATTTTCTCCATTTCTTGTTTGAGGGCTGTATTATATTTTATAGTCAATTTATTCAATAGAACTTGCTCTTCTTTTGAAAGTTCAGCTGTTGCCCGATTCTCCATAGATGATATTTTTTGGTATATATCTTCAGCCCAAAGCTGACCTTCAGGCGTCAACTGAATCGACTTATGCCGCTTATCTATCGGATTTTCCAACAATCGAAGATAGCCCTTTTGTCGCCAAGTTTTAATGGTGGCATTGACCACTTGCTTGGATGAGTAAGTTTTTTGCGCCAAAATTTTTTGAGTAATATAGTCTCCCGTCATCTCAGGATAATGTTTAATCCAAAATAAGATCTGCATAGACTTGCGTTGTAAACCGTATTGACGGGCAAACCATTCATAAAGACTAAACTGCTCATCCATACTTCTAATATAGGGATTAAAAGTGAGATTCTTTGCCATAGTGACTCCTTTAGTCAAATCATTTTACTATATCAAGTTTAGCTAATTATCTTTTATTAGTCAATTTTTTTGACTAATTTAATCTCAGAGAACCGATCTGTTTTTACAAAGTCAGCTAAGACGACGAAGTTACCCACCAACTCTCACTCAAAAGCATCTTATGACACCATCCTTTTTTCGTGTGACTTTAATAGACCAGGGACAGGAATGGCACCAAGCCGTCGACGACAGGATGACCCTTGTGCAAAAAGTTGAAACCTATACTTCCCACCACTACTGGGTTGCAGAAGATCATCATAATGCTCATCCAGCTTCTTCAGCTAATTCAAAAACTACTAGGTAAAATAGAGTGGATTTGCCTTGGTTCTGCCAGATTCACCTTTCCTAATCACAGTCCCTCTGAGATTTCTGAGGCATAGGCGACACTTCTTGTTCTCTAAATTCATTTGGTTTTTTGTCTGATTAACCCCATTTACGGCTAATTAGGGACTACTACAATGGTCGCTTTTAGCTAACTGGAGATTAAGTACAAGAACCTCAATCACTGTTCTTTGTCATAAAACGAGCTCCTAATTGACCAAAATAAGCATTCCATTCCTTGCTATCTTCACTGATAACTAATACTCAATGACAAGCAAAAGCAGGCTAGACAATGCCGATACAGATGGAACTAAAGTTCATCAAATCGAGCCACAATTCAGGTTTTTGATTGTCGAAGAGTATAACCATTTATTTTAACAGTTGTAGTCGCTTCTAGTAATGCTTAGCACATCAAGAGATATGATTTCTAAATGCTAGGACAAAGTGCCGCTACCTTTTTGACCAAGTTGCCTCACTAGTCCATCGCAAAAGCGAAGTCGGCAACCTAAAGAAAAAACGAGCACTCAGGCCCGTTTTCATCTTATTTTATGCACTTAATTCAGCGACAATAGCTTTAATTTGATCTTTGGTGTGGACACCAGCAACTTGCTTAACCACTTGCCCGTCTTTTTTGAAAAGAAGGGTTGGGATAGACATAATGCCAAATGATTGTGCTGTGTGTGGATTTTCATCAACATCCATTTTAACAATTTTGAGTTCATCTTCATCGAATTCTTGGGACAATTGTTCCAAGATTGGCGCTTGCATAAGGCATGGGCCGCACCATGTTGCCCAGAAATCTACCAAAACGAGACCCTCTGCAGTTTCTTTTTCAAAACTTGCATCAGTTACCACTTGTGTCATATCTTACCTCTTTCTTTTTTTAGGCCATCAAGCAAAACTAGCTTTCTAACAGTTAATGTAAAGCTATTTTAACGAATTCTTAAGAAAGTTACAACTATTTGCTACGCCCATTAGGTACCTTGACCGCGCTGATAGGAATGATTATAAACCTTGTAATCATGATCATGAAGTATGGCTGCTGCATCAGCTAACCAATTGACATTGCGTAAAATACCCCGCCCAAGTAAAATCAAATCAGCTTGACCATTTTGTAATAAATACTCTGCTAAGCCAGGATTATCCAAAAGACCAACAGTTGTTACTGGAATAGAGACAGCTTCTTTCATTTTAGCAGTAAAGCTTGCTTGATAACCACCATGAATTGGAATATTAGGGCCAACATCCATGAGGCCGCCTGTGGAAATATCCAAACAAGCTACACCCAGTTCGTCCAGCCATTTTCCCATTTGTTGGTAATCTTTGATGGTATTTTGGACACCAGTTTCATCATAGGCTGACATAGACAAACGCACCCAGATCGGCTTCAAAAAGACCTTCTTAATCTCTTCAACCACTTCTTTCAAGAAACGGAAACGTTTTTCAAGAGAACCACCGTATTTATCACTACGTTGATTAGATTGAGGCTCTAAAAATTGATTAATCAAGTAACCATGTGCTCCGTGAAGTTCAATCATGTCATAACCTGCTCTATCAGCCCGTTTAGCCGCTTCCACAAAGGCATTTTTGACACGTTTAATATCTTCTAAGGTCATTTCACGTGGCACTCTGTAACCACTTCCATAACCAATAGCACTTGGTGCGATAGGATCCATAGCATCATGAGCTTTGCGACCGCCATGTCCTAGCTGGACACCCACTTGCGCCCCTAAATAATGTAAGTCCTCGACAATCTCAGCGAGAGCATTAGCCTGCTCATCCGTCCAAATCCCTAAGTCACGGTTAGTCAAACGTCCATCAGCCTCAACTGCCGTTGCTTCTTGAATAATAAGACCAACACCAGCAATAGCACGCGCTCCGTAATGGGCTCGGTGGAAAGCCGTTGGAAGGCCGTCCTCCTTATGAACTTCATACATGCACATCGGCGACATCACCACACGATTTTTTAAGGATAATCCTGCCATCTCGACAGGTGAAAGTAACATTGTCATTATCTAACCTCCTCTTTCTGTCTACAATTGTCATTATTCTAGCACAATCCTACCAAAACTTCAGTTTTTTGCTATCAAAAGGCTCTAGAACAGATATCTTAAATGAATTCCTTCTTACGTTAAAAAGTAGGTCATCATTAAAAAAGCTGTATAACAGTCCCCATGCAACCAGTGATCAGTGTTTCATTGATAAAGCGTAGTTTGGAGACCTAAAAAATTTAGCACTCGTCGCCTAAGATGATCTTAGCAGCTCTTGTCATTTTAGCATTGTCTGATACGACATTTTCGCACCTCCTCTCTAGCATCAAACATTTTTTGCGAATACTACCTTTTCATACGAATCCAAAATCAAAAAATAGCACGATGTATCGAATAGCAAAATAAAATCCCGCAGTTTAGAGCAAACGAAGTGAGCTTGAAAGGATATTTTCGCGTAGTGATATTATTAGTGACAGTGTTGCTGTCACTAATAACGGAATTTTTTGAAATTAACTGAGTATCAAAAGAGAAACATAGGACAAAGACAGCTTTATCTCAAAAGGAAATATCTTAGACAAAGGCAGGATGAAATCCTTCTCTAACACACTAAAGACAGAAATGATTTTGAGCTCTTGGAAGACATCTTCTTCCCGTGAACGCATTGGAAGTAGCCATTCCAAATGATATTATAGTTAAATGAAATAACAAAGGGACAATACTAACTAAAAAGCATCGTCATTAGATCATACTTTTTGAGTTGTTTTATAAAATCTAGTGACTATTCCATATCAATATGACATGACGATTGTACTGTCTTTGTTTCATATCAGTCAAACTCGGTCACAAAGGAGTTAAACTAACATAAAAAGGACTGGGCTCTGAAATACAGAACGCAATCCTTAGGTTAACGGAGAATCTCCAAACTTTGGGCATAACCTCAGGGAGGGATGTTATCCTACCCGTTGATATTATAAAATGGCGGTCTTGACTAGCGCATAAATAATGAGAATAAGTCCTAAAACAATACGATATTTACCAAAGACAGTAAAATCATGTCGCTTAACATAATTCGTCAAGAACTTAATCGCGTAAAGACTGACGAGAAAAGCGGTAACACTAGCTACCAAGAGGATTAGCACTTGTGACATACTAAGAACATTGCCATCAATAAAAAATTTAACAGCTTTCAAGCCACTATAGCCAAACATGGTTGGAATAGCCAAAAAGAAAGTAAAGTCTGCCGCCACAGAACGACTAGTTCCCAAAATAATGGCTCCTAAAATCGTCGCGCCTGAGCGACTAGTCCCTGGGACAATGGCAAGCACCTGAAAAACACCGATAAGAAAAGCTGTTCTATAAGACATCCTTGCCAAGTCAGTCACTTTTGGCTCTCTCGTTGCATTGCGCCTCTCAATCACAATAAAGGCAATACCATAGACAATCAAGGCAACCGCCACTGGAAGCATAGCATTAAAATGACGCTCAAACCAATCATCAAACGGTAGAGCAACTAAAATGGATGGAATACAGGCTATGACAACTTTTAACCAAAGCTGCCAAGTTAATTGAATTTCTAGCTTCGTTTTTCCAGGTTGAAATGGGTTCAAACGTTCGAAATAAATGACAATAACAGCTAAAATAGCCCCCAATTGAATGACAATATTGAACATATCAATAAAGTCTTTTGACTGATTGAATGCAATAAATTCTTGAACTAAAATGAGGTGACCTGTACTTGATACAGGCAGCCACTCCGTGACACCTTCGACAATACCAAAAAAGATAGCCTTTAAAATTTCTATGATTAGCATGCAAACTCCTATATTTAAATTTGTCTTCTATTATAACAAAACATCCACAAAAATGGCGTAGCAACTATTATTATGAAACGATTATTACATCATTATTCTTCATTTTGAGTGATTTCATATTGAAATAGACTCTGGTTTCTTGTAAAATGGAGAAGACACAATAAAAAATGAGGAGTCTTTCATGAAAAAGATTTTTTTAGGCTGTTTTGCAGCTTTACTCCTGTTATTCGGAGGAGTAACAAAAGCGCAAGCAGATGAGTACTTGCGTGTCGGTATGGAGGCTGCTTACGCTCCATTCAACTGGACACAAGATGATGACTCAAACGGCGCTGCGCCAATCGAAGGAACTAAGCAATATGCTAATGGATACGATGTCCAAGTGGCTCAAAAGATTGCTAAACGCATGGGTAAAAAACTCCTTGTTGTTAAAACAAAATGGGAAGGCCTCGTTCCTGCCCTGACTTCAGGGAAAATTGACATGATTGCTGCAGGTATGAGTCCTACCGAAGAACGCAAAAAAGAAGTTGCCTTCTCAAATAGTTATTATACCAGTGAGCCAGTCATTGTGGTCACTAAAGACAGTGATTACGCTAATGCGACATCCATCAACGATTTCAAAGGTGCTAAAGTGACGGCCCAACAAGGAGTATGGCATGTCGACCTTCTTCCAGATTTAAAAGATGCCAATCCTCAAACACCTATGGGAGACTTCTCCCAAATGCGTCAAGCCCTTTCTTCAGGCGTTATCGATGCTTATATCTCTGAACGTCCAGAAGCCCTAACTGCCGAGGAAGCTAACAGTAAATTTAAAATGCTTACCTTGAAGCCTGGCTTTAAAGTTGACGAGTCAAATGCTGCTACTGCTGTCGGTATGCGTAAAGGAGATAAGCGTATATCACAGGTTAATGACGTGCTTGCAACTATTTCTGAAAGTGAACGCATCAAACTGATGGATAAAATGATTGCCGAACAACCTTCGGATCATAGCGACGGCGAAGCTGCTAAGAGTTTCTTTGGGCAAGTTGCTGACATTGTCAAAAATAACTGGGAACAATTGCTTCGCGGTACCGGTATCACTCTCTTGATTTCCATTTTAGGGACTATCATTGGGACTATCATTGGTCTTTTAATTGGTGTCTACCGTACAGCTCCTAAGGCCAGCAACAAGGGTCTTGCCATTCTGCAAAAACTCTTTGGTTGGCTACTCAATGTTTATATCGAAATTTTCCGTGGTACTCCGATGATTGTACAAGCTATGGTTATCTATTATGGAACTGCCCAAGCCTTTGGGGTCTCCCTTGACCGCACCCTAGCTGCTATTTTCATTGTTTCAATCAATACCGGTGCCTATATGAGTGAAATCGTGCGTGGGGGTATCTTTGCCGTTGATAAAGGACAATTCGAAGCCGCTACTGCACTTGGTTTCAACCATAACCAAACCATGCGTAAAATTGTCTTACCACAAGTCATTCGCAACATCTTACCCGCCACTGGTAATGAGTTCGTTATCAATATCAAAGATACTTCCGTATTGAACGTTATCTCCGTCGTGGAGCTTTACTTCTCAGGTAATACTGTCGCAACACAAACGTACCAATATTTCCAAACCTTCACAGTTATTGCCGTTATCTATTTCGTATTGACCTTTACCGTGACCCGCATCCTTCGATTCATTGAGCGTCGTATGGACGTCGACACATATACTACTGGTGCTAACCAAATGCAAGTTGAGGAGGTGGCACATGACTAATCCTATTTTAGAAATCAAACATCTCAAAAAATCATTTGGTAACAATGAAGTCCTCAAGGACATTTCATTAAGTATCAATAAAGGTGAGGTTATCTCTATCATCGGTTCATCTGGTTCCGGTAAGTCAACCCTCCTTCGTTCGATTAACTTATTAGAGATTCCAACAGAGGGTAACATTATCTATCATGGTGAGAATGTTCTCGAAAAAGGCTACCAATTAACCACCTATCGGGAAAAACTCGGTATGGTATTCCAATCTTTTAACCTTTTTGACAATCTAAATGTTTTAGAAAATGCTATTGTGGCGCAAACAACTGTACTAAAACGCAGTCGTTCTGAAGCGGAAGCAATCGCTAAAGAAAACCTTGAAAAGGTTGGCATGGGAGAACGCTATTGGAAAGCTCGTCCTAGTCAATTATCTGGTGGACAAAAGCAACGTGTTGCCATCGCTCGCGCTCTATCCGTTGATCCAGAAGCCATCTTATTTGATGAACCAACTTCTGCCCTTGACCCAGAAATGGTTGGTGAAGTGCTTAAAACGATGCAAGATTTAGCTAAATCAGGCCTAACGATGATTATCGTAACGCATGAAATGGAATTCGCTCGTGATGTGTCTGATCGTGTCATTTTCATGGATAAGGGAGTCATCGCCGAGGAAGGATCGCCACAACAAATCTTTGAAAATCCTCAAGAAGAACGTACTAAAGAATTCTTGAAACGCTTCTTGAATTAAACATCATATCAGAGAGTTGACACCGTCAGCTCTTTTTTATCTGCTATAAATTAAAGACAACTGTCTTATGCTTCGAAATAATACTCATCTAGAATCAAAAAATAACACGATGTAGCGAATAGCAAAATAAGATTCCGCAGTTTAGAGCGAACGAAGTGAGCTTGAAAGGATATTTTCGCGTAGTGGTATTATTAGTAACAGTGGTGCTGTCACTAATAACGGAATTTTTGAGACCTAGGCTCAAAAAATAGGAATGAAACTCCGAAGGAGCTTGCTTTCGTCCGCACTACTTAAGAAAAGATCAAAAAAGTTTTTTTGAAATTAACTGAGTATAAAGTCAATTTTCAAAGTATCATCTCAAAATACTTTACCAGTTAACTATTTTATGGTATCATGAGATAGTCATTGCAATGAATACTTTTCATAAGGAGGGAAAAATGGCAGAAAAAACAGATCTTTCGTCAGCCTACCGTCGTCTTAAAAGTCCAAACATCAAGACACGTAAACGTGCTCTTAAAATCATCCACGAGTTCAAACGCAGAGGTAAAAGTAACTAATACTATTATGCCGTCAACAAAAAAAGACAAGAGAAGCACATTTCTTGTCTTTTTTGTTTACTTATTTGCTTTTAAAGCTGATAACACCTGAGTTCGAATATCATCGACACCATTGGGCGTATTGGGTAAAAAGATGGTTTGATTACCGTTTGCAGCGAAAGTATTGAGTGTATCAAGGTACTGATTGGTTAAAAGGATAGACATGATTTCTTCCTCATTCAAACTAATATTAGCATCCTTAAGTTCTTGAATAGAATCTGCTAAACCATCAACAATAGCTTTACGTTGTTGGGCAATCCCTACCCCATGTAGACGGTCTTTTTCAGCTTCAGCTGAGGCTGCTGTAACGATCTTAATTTTATCGGCTTCCGCTAACTCCTGTGCAGCCACACGTTTACGTTGAGCTGCATTGATTTCATTCATTGACTGCTTAACTTCAGCATCTGGCTCAACCTTAGTAATCAAGGTTTTAACGATGATATAGCCATACGTTGACATTTCTTCGGCAACTTGATGCTGTACTTCAAGAGCGATTTCATCTTTTTTCTCAAACAATTCGTCCAAGGTCAATTTAGGAACTGATGAACGCAAGGCATCCTCAATATATGATTTAATCTGCGCTTCAGGTTTCATCAATTTGTAATAAGCATCGATAACATTTTGTTCATTGACACGGTATTGAGTAGCAATATTAAGTGTGACAAAAACATTGTCTTTTGTCTTTGTTTCAACAATAATTTCACTTTGAAGTAGACGTAATTGCACACGCGCAGCAATCTTATCGATACCAAATGGTAATCGCACATGAATGCCACTAGTCGATATGGTTTGATATTTACCAAAGCGTTCTATAATAGCCACCGACTGCTGTCTGACCACATAAAGTGTGCTAGCAATTATTGTCAAAATAAGAAGCAGGATGACAAGCGGAAAAATAAGTGCCATAGTAACAGTTCCTCCTAAAACGTTTAATACTATTATTATATCAAGTATGAAATCAATGTCAAATATTCGACTAATAGTTATTAAAAAAATAAGAAAACAATGAATGTGTTAGATGAAGTAGCCCTTTTCATTAAATAAACTTCTAATTTCAAAAATATAAATGTATCAAACAATTTCTTTCGTTCATAAATTAATTTCATATGCTCTAGCTATTATAAGAATAGTATACTCAACTGACACAAGAGCAGGACTCCTTATCCGCTACGCACGACATAGTATCGCGTCCCTGCTCGTAGGTCCGCGATTTCACTATCTTTTCCTTTGACAGTTTCAGCTTCTAGCGTCAAACTTAGGAGTCAGTATTGGGTTCACCGGCAGCTGGTGCCAACGGAAGCCTATCACATGTACGACATGCTCGTTGTACCCAAAAAGCCTGAGTGCCAAATGGCACTCAGGCTTTTTATTTATAATCATCACTCAACACTCATCAAATAAGGGTAAACAGGTTGGCTTCCAATATGGATCTCAACTTCTACATCTTCATGGGTTGCTTCAAGCTTTTCAGCAATTGACTCTGCTAATTCTTGCTCTCCATCTTCCCCAACGTAGATGGTTACAATTTCACTATCTTCATCTAACATTTTTTCAAATGTCGATAAGAGAGCCGCCTCCATATCAGGGGTGGAAACCAGAATTTTACCATCAACCATTCCCAAAATATCATTTTCATGAATTTCAAGACCATCGATTGTCGTATCACGAACAGCTAAGGTAACGCTGCCACTAACAACATCAGATAAACTAGCAGACATAGCTACTACGTTATCCTCCAAAGTTTTAGAAGGATCAAAAGCTAAAAGACTCGTCAAGCCTTGTGGTACGGTACGAGATTCCACAACTGCTGCTGGGATGTCCACAACATCTGCTGCTGATTGAGCAGCCATAAAGATATTTTTATTGTTTGGTAAGATAATAACATTCTTAGCATTAACATCTTCAATAGCTTTAACAATATCTTCAGTTGATGGATTCATTGTCTGACCACCAGAAATAATATAATCTGCACCTTGCGCTTTAAAAATTTCTGACAATCCTTCACCTGCTACTACTGCTATTACGCCATACTCCTTTGTTTCCTTCGGAGCTACAGACGCTTCTGAACTTGTTCTTTCAAGAACTTCATCATGCTGATTACGCATATTATCGACTTTAACTTTAACAAGAGACCCGTACTTTAAGCCTTCTTGCATAACAAGTCCTGGATCTTCAGTATGAACGTGTACTTTAACAATTTCATCGTCATTAACCACTAGAAGTGAATCACCAATCCCACTCAAGTAACCTTGGAATTCTTCATAGTTAAATTCTTTAACATGTGTTGGACCTTTACCAAGTGCTACCATAATTTCAGTACAGTAACCAAAAGTAATATCTTCAGTCGCTACATGACCAGCTACGGATTTATGGTGTTCAGCGTTAATCATCTCAGACATGGTTGCAGGCGTTGCCTGGAAATCTTCCGAAGATAAATATTCACCTGTCAAAGCTGCCAAAAAACCTTCGTAAATGTAAACGAGTCCCTGACCACCAGAATCAACAACTCCTACTTCTTTAAGAACTGGAAGTAAATCGGGCGTTTTTAAAAGAGCTGCTTTTGCACCATCAACAGCTGCACGCATCACTTCAATAGCATCATTTGACACTTCAGCCTTATTTTTAGCTGCTGTCGCCGCACCACGTGAAACAGTCAAGATCGTTCCTTCCACAGGTTTCATAACAGCTTTATAAGCTACTTCTACACCTGATTGGAAGGCATCTGCTAAAGCTTTACCGTCTAGTTCTTCCAAATCTTTGATACTTTGTCCAAAACCACGGAAGAGTTGTGATGTGATAACACCCGAGTTTCCACGAGCACCCATCAATAGACCCTTAGATAAAATCTGACCCACCTGGCCTACAGTTGTCGCAGGCTTATCAGCAACTTCTTTAGCTCCATTATCCATAGTCATCCCCATGTTTGTCCCAGTGTCACCATCTGGAACTGGAAAGACATTTAGGGAATTGACATATTCAGCTTGTTTACCAAGACGTGTAGCTGCTGCTTGCACCATTTCTTGGAATAAACTTGTTGTAATATTTGACACTACTCTTCTCCTACAACCTTGATATTTTGAACATAAACATTCACCGTTTCAGCTGAAATGCCTAGTTGATTTTCTAAATTAAACTTGACACGTTCTTGAATGTTTTTGGAAACTTCACTGATTTTCACACCATAACTCATTACAGTGTAAACATCTACGGAAATTCCTGATTCTGTTGATTTGACAACAACACCTTTTGCGTAGTTTTCTTTACGAAGAAGGGCTTGGAAATTGTCTTTTATAGCACTTTTACTAGCCATTCCAACAACGCCAAAAATCTCTGTTGCCGAACCCCCAACGACTGTTGCAATAACATCGTCTAAGAGTTCAATTTGACCATCTTTTGTATTGATTTTTACAGTCATATTCACTACCTCAAAAAGTTTTTATCACTTCATTTTATCATAATAGAGAGACTTTGTAAAAAAAGATAATACTTTGAGGAAATAAAAAAGCTAGATGACAAGCATCTAACTTCTTTAACTATTAAACGCGCTCAACTTTACCTGATTTAAGGGCACGAGCTGAAGCCCAAACTTTTTTAGGTTTACCGTCGATAAGAACAGTAACCTTTTGAAGATTTGGTTTTGCAGTACGTTTTGTTTTGTTCATCGCGTGTGAACGGTTGTTAGCTGACATAGTCTTACGACCTGTAAAATAACATACTTTAGCCATTTCGTGTTTTCCTCCTACGTAGAATATGTTTGGATGTGCTAGCACCACATACCTTACTATTATAGCAGAAACACCAAAACAAAACAAGATGTTTTTATAATTCTTTTGGTTTTCTGAAAAATAGAATGAAAGTGTCACCTTAAATACAACAGGTTTTATTTGATAAAAAACTAGATTGATGAAAAGTGTTGTGCTAATCCAATCATGCATAAACAGCTGACAAAAACAGTAAAAAACTTCGTCAAAAATTGATTTCTAAAAAAGGAGAACTGTTTAGATTCTAAATTTTCCATACAGTTTTGAACTTCAGTCTAACTGGCATATGAAATTGGACTACTATCTAAAACTTTTGACAGCAAAAAAACCAACCTTACGGCTGGTTTTAGTAATAAATCTTAAATTAAGCTTTATCTGCTGATCCAAACACGTCAATACGTTCTTCAACAGCACCTTGAACAGCTTTGAAACCGTCAGCAAGGAACTTACGTGGGTCGAAGAGTTTCTTACCGTCATAAGTTGCTTCGTCTGCATCATAGGCACGAGCAAAGGCACGTGTCGCATTAGAGAAGGCGATTTGGCTTTCTGTGTTAACGTTAACTTTAGCAACACCAAGTTTGATAGCAGCCGTGATTTGATCATCAGGAATACCTGATCCACCATGAAGTACGATTGGGAAACCAGGTACAGCTTCTGTCAATTTCTTCAAGTGGTCAAGATCAAGACCTGTCCAGTTTTCTGGGTATGGACCGTGGATGTTACCGATACCAGCAGCCAAGAAGTCAATTCCAGTTTCAACCATAGCTTTAGCGTCTTCAATTGGTGCAAGTTCACCGCTACCAATGATACCGTCTTCTTCACCACCGATTGTACCAACTTCAGCTTCTACAGAAACACCTTTAGCGTGTGCCAAAGCAACAACTTCTTTAGCTTTTTCAAGGTTTTCTTCGATTGGAAGGTGTGAACCGTCAAACATGATTGAAGTGTAACCAACTTCGATACACTCAAGTGCATCTTCATAGTGACCGTGGTCAAGATGAATTGCAACTGGTACAGTGATACCCATTGACTCTACAAGGTTAGCAATAAGTGATTGACATACTTTGTAACCACCCATATATTTAGCAGCACCCATTGAAGTTTGAATAAGAACTGGAGCTTGTTTGCTTTCCGCTGCGCGCAAGATAGCTTGTGTCCATTCAAGGTTGTTTGTGTTAAATCCACCTACAGCATAGCCGTTGTCACGAGCTGCTTGGACGAATTTTTCTGCTGAAACGATTGCCATTATAAAGGCCTCCTCTATATTTTTGGGGATTATTTCCCCTTTACGCTCTATATTTTAGCACAAATGAGGTTAAAAAACCAGTTTTCTTCTAAGTTAAGCGTTTTCTAGATCAAAAGAATGAGAAAAATATCACTTATTATGAGACCCTGACCAACTCCTGCTCTAATAACAGTGAGAAATGACTACTTTAGCTAGTGTTTTAGCTGACAAAACAAAAAACCAAGTCAACAACTTGGTTTCACTATGCGGAAAGGGGGACTTGAACCCCCACGACCTAAAGCGGTCACAGGATCCTTAGTCCTGCGCGTCTGCCAATTCCGCCATTTCCGCTGTTCTTAACAACAAAAATTATTATATCAGCTGTTAAGAAATGTGTCAACACTATTTTTGATATTTTTTCAAAAAATCTTCAATTTTTTGGCGATAGGTTTCGGGATTTTTTTCGAAAGATTGTGCGTGTTTGGCACCTTTGGCAATATAAAGTTCTTTTGGTCCTTGACTAGCTTTAAAATTGTCATACACCATATCTGTCAGCACAAACTTATCAGCATCTCCATGAATAAATAATACTGGTAAGTCATTTTTAGCTAACTGTTTAACCGAACTAGCTTGTCCATAAGTGAATCCAGCTAACAGTTTAGAAATTCCTGACACCCCATACAAAATTGGAAATGGTTTTAAGTCATACATGTCTCTGGCTTGATAAGAAAGTTCCTCCCATACGCTTGTGTAGCCACAATCTTCTATTATAGTTGTTACTTGTTTAGGAAGTTTTTCACCGCTAGCCATCATAACCGTCGCGGCACCCATAGAAACGCCAAAGAGAGTGATTTTTTGCTTAGGTTTTCCGGCAATCAAGTTATTGGTCCACTTAATCACATTATCTTTATCATTCCAACCATAGCCGATAATTCTCCCTTGACTTTCACCGTGGGCGACATTATCAGGCATTAAAACATTGTAACCTAACTGATGGAACATATAGGCATATGGTTTCATGTCTGATTTATCATTGGTAAATCCGTGAACAACAATGACTGTCTTATCTGATTTTTTCTCAGCAGGAACATACCAAGCAACCTGTTTTAACCCTTGATTAGTTAAATAACGCTTTTCTTTAGGTAATTGATTAAAGGCTTGTTCGTCTTGATAAAGTGAACTGTCTGGCGTACGAGCCTTGTTGTTAATAAAGTCTTTTTCAGAACGGAATTGTGCCACATAGAAAAAGTAGGCACTAGCGCCAGCTATCATTAATAAAACAAGTGTGATCAAGATGATGAGAGTTATAATCCATTTTTTCATATCCTTATTGTACTGAGAATTTACCAAAAAGAAAAGAGCTATGACTCTAGGCTGAAAAAAGTTCTTTTGAGACCGCTTTTTTGAGTTTTTTAATCATTTTGAACAACGAAAAACTCTCAGCAATTTTTACTAAATCCACATTGCTAAGAGTTCTTTTTTGATCATTGAGTGTCGATCTTTAGAAGAGTCTGAAGATGTGTCTATATTCCAAGAAACTTCACTTATGCTTCAGTCTTACATTAGGATGCTTCCAAAGATTGGAACAACAACAGTAACAATAACACCAACAAGCACGAGAGCAATCGACGCCATTGATGCTTCTACTTCTCCCATATCTTGTGCCACTGAAGCACCAAGTGAATGTCCTGCCGTTCCAAGCGCGATACCTCGCGCGATCGGATCTTTGATTTTAAAGCGTTTCAAGAGTGGCCTTGCTAAGGCATAGATGATGACAGCATTCAAGATACAAGCCAGTGATGTTAATTCCCCTGAACCACCAAGAGCAACTGAAGTTGGCATAGCAATTGCTGTTGTAGCTGCTTGGGGCAACATTGAGGCTGTCACTTGACGTCCCAAACCCATGATGGTTGACACCATATAAATACCATAGACAGCAACAATACTTCCCAGAGTGATTCCACCAACAATTTGGACGCAGTATTTTTTCAAGACATCACGTCTTTTATAAAGAGGAATCGCAAAGGCAATAGTCGCTGGTTCAAGGAAGAAACTAACAATCTGACCACCCTTATTATACTCTTCAAAACTAATACCTGTCGCTAGAAGAGTCACAATCCCTAAGACCATCCCAACAAAGAGTGGGGCAAAAAGGAAGAAGCCTTTTGACTTTTTAAAGAGGACTTGACCGATGAAAAAACTACTGATGGTGAGTAGGACCCCAAACATTGGAGATTCTTTTAAAACATCTACTAAAACATCCATGTGACTACCTCCTTAGTTATTCCAGTATGAGTCGCTTGGTTTTAATCCACTTTGAACACTTGGTTTTTTCTTAGCAAAATACTGCTTAACAGTTGTCACCAGAGTAACAGGATTTGCCGCCATAAGCACTTGAGTCATCCAACCAGTTGCTACCAAGAGAATCAAGGTTGAAAGGAAGATTAAAAGAATATTGAGGATAAAGTGAGTTTTTAAAATACCAAAGGAATTCATCACTGAAATCCCAGCTGGCACAAAGAAAAGTCCAATATTATCAACCAAAGCTGTACCAGCTTTTTCAACTTGTTCTAACTTAATAATGTTTAAGGTCAAGGCCAAGAATAATAAGATAAGTCCAATAACCGATGATGGCATTGTAAATGGCAAGAAGCTTTCAATCACTTTTGAAATAAGAACGATAAGACCAAGGACAACACTTTGGTAGAGAACTGAGTAATGTTTTTTCATGAGTAACTCCTTTTCACTTTTTTCTTGCTTTCGATGGTTTTAGTATAACTAAAAAAAGAGCTCTTTGGCTCTTTTGGGTGTAAAACGCTTTCTTTTTGGTATGAAATACCGTTTTAGCTTCCTAAAATACACTTTATAAACCTAAGCGTTCCTTAAATGCTTTCAGGTATGATCGACTAACAGGAACCTTTCCGCCATTGGTCATGGTAATCTGGTAGGTTTGATTGAACCACGGTTGAATTTCCTTGATTTGGTCCTGATTAATCAAATAACTACGATGAACTTTCATGAAACGATCTGTCGTCAACAACTTTTCTATGGCAGACAGACTGGTATGACTAGTATGACTAGCTGTTTTAGTATAAACAGTTGTTTCCTTCCCTTGCACCTCACAGTAAATAATATCCTCAAAAGGGATCAAGTAAATGCGTTCATCCGTCTCAACCGTTAGACGCTGACTGGACTTTCCAGATGTCTTTTCTGAATATTCCGCTTCAGTTGATAACGTCTGTTTAGCTTTGTTGATAGTCCGTTGAATTCTATCCTGTTCAAAAGGTTTAAGAATATAGTCTAAAGCATTCACCTCAAAGGCTTCCACAGCATGATTGTCATAAGCTGTGGCAAAAACAATCAAAGGCGCCTGTGGGACTGTGCTTAGTCTCTTAGCCAAATCAAGCCCACTCTCGTCTGTCAAATGTATATCTAGAAAAAGCAGATCAGGCTGATGCGTTAAAATCAATTGGAAGGCATCATCGATGGACTCACCTTCCCAAATGTCTTTCACATCATTAGTTTGTTCAAGCAAGTAGGACAATTCCATACGTGCCAAGGGTTCATCATCTATAACAACTACTTTCATCACACACTCTCCTCCACGGGTCTATTGGGTAAAAGGATCTTGAAGCAAGTCCCTGATTGGTCGGAGGCAATGCTAAACTGAGCATTGTCGCCGTATAAGCTTGTAAGGCGACGGTTGAGATTTTCCAAAGCTGATCCTGTTCCTCTTTGCGAAGGCACAACTTCCTTGCCTAATTTATCTTGAAGTTCTTTCGAAATACCAGAACCATTATCACAGACTTCTAAGAGTAAATGGTTCTGGTCAACTGGAGCCAAGTGCACCCAAACGTGGTTATCTTTTTTACGACCTGAAAAGGCGTGTTTTAAAGCATTTTCCACTAAAATCTGAATCACAAATGGCGGAACCCCCGACTGGTATAACTCTTCTGAGACATCAATATCAATCTGGTAACGATCAGGAAATCTAGCCTGTTCAATGGCCAAATAAGCTTGCAGATGAGCTAGTTCATCCTCAACACTAATAACATTTTGACGAGTGCTCTTAATATTAGAACGAAAATACTTTCCTAGTTGAAGGAGCAGGTCGTGTGCTTTTTCATTATCGATACGCATCAAAGCAGAAATAGTATTGATAGCATTAAAAAGAAAATGAGGGTTAACTTGAGCTTGAAGAGATTTGATTTCTGCATCTTTCAATAGTCCTTGCTCCAAAGCCATTTGTCCTAGTTCTAATTGTGATGAGAAGATGTTCCCTAAGCCAGCTGCCAACTGTTCTTCAACATAGGTCAAATCATCTGCGTTGGTAAAATATAATTTAAACGTTCCAAGCACTTTTGTTTTAACCATTAAAGGGACCACGATGGCTGCCGATAAAGGACAATCAGGGTAGCGACAACCAATATCGTGTTTGTGTCTGACCACATGAATTTCTCCCGTTTCAATCACTTCTTTAGATAAGTCAGTGATGATCTTCTTCGTGGGAATATGATGGTCACTGGCTGCTCCAACGTGGGCTAATATGGACTGGCGGTTGGTCACGCTAACTGCTGACACTCGCATAAACCGTTTAATTTCCTCAGCTGCCTTAACTGCCGACTCAGGTGTTAATCCTTGTCTAAAATAAGGCAAGGTCGTGTTAGCTAGCTCTAAAACATCATGAGTCTGAATAGCTTTCATGCTTTCTTCTTGCCGAAGGGTCCCTAAAATAATCGAGAGGAAAATGCCAGTCCCTAAGGCATTAACCAGAACCATTGGTAGGGCAATCGTTTCAATCAAAGCGATAGCATTAGCCTTGTTAGGAAGAAAAATGAAGATACAAAGCATCTGAACCATCTCCATCATGACACCACAAAGGCTACCTTGCCAAATGGCTGGGTAAGTATTTTTACGCAAGCTGATGCGTCCAACAAAACCTGATAAAAGACCAATTAACAGTGACGAGATAAAATAAGTGTAAGGGACACTCCCCCCTTGTAGCCAACGAACCGTCCCTGAAATTAAACCAACAAATACGCCGACAAAAGGACCACCAATCAAGCCTGACATTCCAATGGTCAAAGTCCTAGTATTGGCTATCGAAGCGTGAGCCGTCAAGCTGACTGCATTACCACTATCAATGCTCGTAGGCGATGTCACAAGGACACCTGTAAAATTGGAAATAATAGCAAAGACACTAAAGGTTGCAATCAGCAGCCACTTAGCCTTTGTTTCCTTACGGTGATACATCATTTTTTTATAAAATGGGCTAATCATTAATAGATTAGCCAATAAAATGATGAGCCCCACACGTTCCAGCAAAGGGAGCAATAAAGATGCCATAGCCAACCTCTCTTTAAGATGATAGTCATCTACAATCAAAAGAAGATTAGGCGACGCTGATGAAGATAGAGTTGACGTTCATCAAATCAAGTCAATAACGTCTATTTTTAATTGCCGATGAGTATTCTTTTTTATGATATCAATTTTCTTGATTATTATTATAGCACTAATGTTTTGTCAAATTCAAATCACTTTTAGCTGCGACTAGCAACAGCTTATGTTATAAAAGCGGTGTACAACTCTTCAACAAGATTGGCGCAGATTTGTCATTCTGAATGGTCTGGTCTGCCACTATCCCCTTTTACCAATAGACAATGTCACACCACCAGTCACAATAATGTATGGTCTTCTAAATTAACTTTGATACATCGTCACTTTCGACTTGCCGTACGCGAGTACTGCCTACGTCTTTCTCTTCCTTGTCTAAAGCTAATTCATTTGACTATACTCGGTCAATAGCAGGATAACCCTTCTAAAAAATAACTTACGATGGTAAACAATCTCTAAAGAAACACCAATGCCATCACAATCACACCATAATAGAATAGCTTGAGCAAAAAAATAAAAAATTCTTAAAACTTATTTTCAAAACAAAACGAAAAAGACAATCGTAGGTGACTTCAACTAAGCCGCACACGATTACCTGCAGGCATCGCCCCATTCGAACGATAGATTATCTCATAAGGCATCATAAATTTTAGTCTAGCCAAAATCGGTAAAATCGGCTAAGCACTAGCTTTATAAGACTCTATCAAAAACTCTCAACATACGGTGGTGGTTTTGCATGTCCTTTTAAAACTGTCCAAGATTGCCGTCACGAAAACAGCTTTTGTAGTAGCCTGATAACCTTAACAAATGATAGACAAAAGCTCCCTAGCCATAACTAGAGAGCTTCGCATAACCTCTAAAGAGGTACAAACTGCTATCAATAATGTAAGATTTATCAAGAGAAGCTACCGCTTACTCCTCAACGTCTTCGTCGTCAGAGAACTCATCATCTTCTTCGTTTAAATCAACATCTTCTTCAACAACTTCGTCATCAGAGATGATTTCATTCAACTCAGAGTCGTATGATTCAACCTCTGATTTTTCATCATCTGGGTTTTCTTCATCATACTCGATCGTTTCCGTTGCAGCCGTGTAGTCTTCATCCTCTGGATCATCAGCGTTATAATCAATCGCATCTTCGTCACCATCCATGAAAGCATTAACACGTTTTTTCTTACGTTTTGGTGCATCTTCACCTTCTTCTTCAAAGGTAAGGATTTCTTCGTCAATCTCATCGATTGCATACCATGAACGAAGACCCCAGCGGTTATCACCTAACGGGATAAAACTCCCATCAATGTTCAAATCTGAGTAGAAATATGGGAGAGACTCACGAATATCTGCATCCGTTTTTCCAAGGTAGACTTGGATCTCATTCACCATGTCGCTGAAATACATTTCATTGTCGCGACCACGTTCTTCTAAAATTGCACGAGCCACTTCAATCATTGAAAGTTCGCTCTTTTCTTGACCAGCAAATACTTCTAATTCCAAGGTCTATTCTCCTTATGTTATCATTCCTTTCTATTTTACGCTAAAAATAGTCTTTCGTCAAAACTTTTATTGTAAATTCTCAATAAAGAGACAACTTTCACAATTCTAGCAATCAGTCCTTTAAGTAAGTAAGATTGGTAAGTGAGATTACGCTTTCTCCAATAAGTTTAGTCAGAGACCAAAGACTGCCCCACTTGATCTGCTTCTAGGATGGCTGCTTTAAACCGCTCTGCTTCAAATGGTGTGTGTTTGTACTCATTGGTTGTTAATGCTAATTCAAGCACTGCTGCTATGTCTGTCTCTATCAAACCAATATCGCTCAAGGTTACTGGTAAGCCAAGGGATTTATTGAAATAAGCAACTTTATGCAGCTCTTCTGTTTCATTAAAATAAGCATGAAGTACCATGACACCAAAAGATACTACCGCACCATGAAGATGCTCACCTTCACGTTTAACAACTGTTGTCCCATTATAAAAAGCATGAGCATGGCAAGAATTGAAATAAAAATCAGGTTGGTTAACTAAGTTTGAGGCATAGCCCGTAGAAACAAGGATAGCTAGAGCAATCTCCTCTACTGCGTTTGATGGTCTATTATTTTCGACATCCTTCAAACCCTCCCGACCATATTTATAAAAAGCATCTTTTGAAGACAGGGCTACTGCTCGACCTAAAACACCTGTATGTGACAATTTACCGCCACGCTGCTCATATTCATAAGCAGCACGTTCCACTTCAGGGGCCTTAGAGATCCCATCTCCAATGCCTGCCCAGAAATACTTAACCGGTGCCTCTGCAATCACTTTAGTGTTAATAAAGATATGAGCTGGTGTTTCAGGATAGCCATACTTAAGGAGACTATGATCATCCTTATAAATAACAGCAATAGCTGTCCCGGCTGAGCAATTAGAACAGATGGTCGGGAAGGTCATGATATCTTTTTCTAGTTCATGTGCCACCATCTTAGCCGTATCCAGTGCACGTCCGCCACCAAATCCAAAGATGATATCTGCACGAGCTACATCTGGATTAGCGACAAGTTTGTCGATATTTGACTGTGTCGAATCTGTCCCATAAATAAACTGACCAGTCACTTCATAACCATTTTTTTCTAAAATTGTAATCACCTGGTCAGCTGAACTAGCCAGGGCCTTCTCACCACCAACGAGCGCTACGCTCCTAACATGATAAGACTTCAGAACTTGAGGAATTTCCTGAAAGCAATCCACTCCATAACTGTAATTGGACATATTGTTGGTTGTCATAGCACTCTCCTTGAAAAAAATATTTTTTTGAATTATCCAAAAATTCAAAATGTTATCCTCTATCTTATCACTTCTGCTGATAAAATCAAGAAATTTTTAAAATTTTTAAGGATTTTTAGTTCAAGCATTGTCAAAAAGGAGAGCACCTCTTATAATGTAGATACAATCGGTTTATCAAAAACAAGGTACCAAGAGTAGAGTTGCCATCTAAGTGTATGTTTCTTTACTTTTGAGATATGTTACGAAATAGGAATAGGAGCCAGAAAGCAAATGAAACGACGTCCAATTGCCACCCTTAAAAATGAAATCGATGCCGTCCTCTTTGCTGGACGTATTCTCATGGAGTCAGGAGCCGAGGTATTCCGTATTGAAACCACCATGAACCATATTGCCGACTCTTTAGATATCGAACAATTCGAGGTTTACGTAGTCAATCAGGGCATTATCGCTTCAGGCACCAATCAACTAGGGTATCAAGAATCAAAAGTGATGAATGTTAATGAAACTGCCATGGATTTAGGTAAACTAGAAGCCGTCAATGCTCTTTCTAGAAGCCTGTCGAAAAAAAACAAGGTAACGCCCTCGTATGTCTTTCATCGTTTGGAAGAAATCAACAACAGTGTTTTATACTCTATCTGGACTATTTTGGCAGCCTACTTCTTTGGTGCCGGTGGCTTCTCTCTAGCATTGGGAAGTTCACCTATTGATTCTTTCACAGCTGCTATCGCTGGTCTTCTCGCTGGTTGGTTTATCCAAGTAGGATCTGCTCGAATTCACACCCCATTTCTAACCACTATCCTAGCTAGCTCGATAGTCAGTTTATCTGTCAACTTCTTCTATTTTCTTGGACTCGGAGAAACAAGAAGTATCATTATCTTAGGTGCCTTGATGATTATGGTACCAGGGGGGTTCTTCGTGAACGCCGTGCGAGAGATTTCTCACAATAATTTCTCAATCGGATTTACCCTACTAATGTCTGCCATCATGACCTGTATCTCCATTTCAGCTGGTGTAGCTGGAATGACCGAAATTCTCCCCTTCGCAGATCAAATGACAGGAACTTTCTCAACGGAAACAGTTACAGCGATTGGCTTTTTGCTAAGAACTCTTGCTGCAGGGATTGGCACGATTGCCTTTTCCATTACCTATAATGTTCCCAAACGCTATTTGCTGGATATCGGCATCATTGGTGCCGTCTCTTGGGTACTTTACCTGATTTTGAAAGAAAATTTCGGGATGGATATTATCGCTATTTTCATTCCCGGTCTCTTTGCCACTTTGGTATCAAAAATTCTAGCTGCTAGACGGAAGACACCTATGACTATTTTCCTAGCTACCAGCATGTTCCCTCTGATTCCCGGACTAAGTTTCTACCGCGGCATTTACTTCATGCTAACAGGTTCAAGCGAATTAGCTATGACACATATGAGAACATCCTTTGTAACAGCCTTCGCTATTACTATTGCTATTAGCATCATCCAGCAATTCCCCTTATCACTTTTTAAGAAGAAAAAAAAATAAACTGGTATCCAGTACCAGTGTCATTAAGTTAAGTAACCTATCACATTTTGTGGTAGGTTACTTTTTTCTATACTACACTAAAAAATATAGAAAATTTCAGATAACTTTTTGACTTTAGAACAAAAAAGACACCCAAGATTGAAATCTTGAATGTCTTGAAACGTTGATATATCGCTGATAATTAACGTTTTGAGAATTGTGATGCCTTGCGGGCTTTTTTGAGACCTGGCTTTTTACGTTCAACCATACGTGCGTCACGAGTAAGAAGTCCAGCGCGTTTCAATGAATCGCGGAAGTCTGGGTCTACTTGGAGAAGCGCACGTGCAATACCGTGACGGATCGCACCTGATTGACCACCGTATCCACCACCAATAACGTTTACGAAAACGTCGTAAGAGCCTTCAGTTGAAGTTACTGCAAATGGTTGGTTGATAACAAGACGAAGGTCTGCACGTGGAATGTACTCTTCTACATCTTTTTTGTTAACTGTGATTTTACCAGTACCTGGTACCAAACGAACGCGTGCAACCGCGTTTTTACGACGACCAGTACCTGCATATTGTGCTTGTGCCATGTTTATGTTGCTCCTTTCCTCTTAGATTAGATAAGTCCTGAGATGTCAAGTACTTCTGGTTGTTGAGCAGCATGTGTGTGCTCAGCGCCTGTGAAGACTTTCAATTTCATACCTTGTGCACGTCCAAGAGTGTTGTGTGGAAGCATGCCTTTAACTGATTTTTCGATCAAACGCACAGCGTTTTTAGAACGAAGTTCACCAGCAGAGATTTGTTTCAATCCACCTGGATACATTGAGTGAGTGTAGTAGATTTTATCAGTTGCTTTTTTACCAGTTAATTTAACTTTTTCAGCATTGATAACAATCACAAAATCACCTGTATCAGTGTGTGGTGTGAAAGTTGGTTTGTTTTTTCCGCGAAGTACGCTAGCAACTACTGCAGAAAGACGTCCAAGTGGCACATCTGTTGCGTCAACAACGTACCATTTACGTTCAACTTGGCCTGGTTTTGCCATGAAAGTTGTTTTGTTCATGATTTCTCCTATACGAATTCGTAATATTTGTTTACAAGTGCGGTGGGTGTTCCGTCCCACCAAAGGTATTTGGAAGGTTCCGGGGCCTTTCAAATGGGGTAAACAATACCGTTTAATATCATATCAAAAAACATCGATTAAAGTCAAGTGTTTTTTCTTTTTATTTCCAATTTACCTCGGACTTTTTTTAATGGTGAAAATAGCTAGCGTTCCAGGGCCGACATGAGCTGCAATAGCAGGTCCTAGAGGTAGCTGGATAACACGACTAACACCACTTTTGTCTAATAAGCACTCTTCTATTTTTTGAGCCCCTTCTGTGTCATCAGCATGGGCAACAACGACTGTCGTATCATCTAAATCTTGAAGAGACTTTTCAATCATCTCTCTAATCCCCTTTTTGCGTCCTCTTACTTTGGTTAAGGGTTCCAATTTCCCTTGACCGTTAATCCATAACAGTGGCTTGATATTGATCAAACTACCAATAAGAGCCGAGCTCTTTGAAAGACGACCTCCGCGCATCAAATGATAAAGATCGTCCACTAAAAAATGACTATACAAATAAGGGCTGATGGCTTTCATGTCTGTGACAACCTGATCTAATGACTGACCTTGATTACGTTTTTCAGCCGCTAGCATGACCAAAAACCCTTCGCCACCAGCCGCAGCTAAGGTATCGACAATCTCGATACGAGCCTCAGGGTATTCTTCTAAAATCATCTCGCGTGCCATCACTGCAGACTGATAAGTTCCTGACAATACTGACGAAAAAGCCATATATAAAAGGCTATTTCCTTTCTGAACTTCTTGGCGGAAGCAAGCTTCAAAAGTTCCAACATTGATTTGACTGGTTGTTGGCTTACTCCCAGTTTGCATAGCTGCTAATAACGCTTCTGACGTTATGCGATTATCTCCAACGGTCTCGTAAGTTATTCCGTCTAACCTAATCGTCAAGCCTAAAACTGTTACATCGTTGTCTTTGGCCCAGGTTTCATTAAGATCAGCAGTTGAGTCTGTTACAAGTTTAAAAGTCATTTCATTCTCTTTTCAAATATTTTGAACATCAAAGTTTTTTTTACATTATAACAAAAAAACCATCTAAAAGATAGTTTTCAAAATCTTCTACTTGAAATTTAGCCTCCCCTGCAATCAAGCAATTTACAACTCATCCAAAAGATTTTTCAATTTGGACAGCTGTTGGTCGTCCCATGGTCTCAACCTTGGTTTTTTAAGGTCAATGCTTTGCGACATCTTATCCAAATCAGATTTAACGGTATTGACACGCTCTTCTAACTCACGCGCTGACACTCGAAGCGCCCCTTGTGAAAAAATGGTCCATTGTTCGTTCAGATCACTGGTCGCCACTTCTACTAAGTGAATTGGATTGTTGAGCTCTGCCGCTAAACGCTCGATATAGCTATCTGCCGTCTCATCCTCCTCCGTGAAAATCACTTGAACCCTATATTGATCGTAACGCTGTCGTGTTCCTGGCACAAATTGAGCATCAAAAACACAAACGATATCCAAATGTTCAAAATTAGCATAATTATTGAGCTTACGCAAAAGCACATTTCGAGCATCATCCAGTTGATTTGTCTTAAAAAGCTGTCGTGTCTCCTGCCAAAAAGCAATCATATTATAACCGTCGACTAGGAGAATGCGTTTTTTTACCATCTTTTCTCCTTCTTATATTGCTTACATTTTGTTGCGGAAAACCTCGTACATGAGCACTGCTGCCGCGACACTGGCATTAAGGCTCTGCACATGCCCATCCATAGGGATAGTAATCATTTCATCCACTTGTTTTTTGATATTTTGGGAAATCCCCTTACCCTCATTACCGATAAGCAAAGCAAGTTTTCCACTAGTATTCCATTGGTGAGATGGAGTTCCATTCATATCCGTTCCAAAAATCCAGAAACCCGCTGCCTTGAGCTTATCAAGAGTTTGACTGAGGTTGGTCACACGAGCGATAGGAACGTGTTGAACCGCACCGGTAGAGGTTTTGGAAACCACTGGTGTTACGCCAACCGCACGGTGTTTAGGAATGATGACCCCGGTTACCCCAGTAGCATCCGCTGTTCGTAAGATAGAGCCAAAGTTGTGCGGATCGGTCAAGCCATCCAAAACCAAAACCAGAGGATTGTCCTGCGTTTCTGCCTTTTCAAGGATGTCATCTAACTCTGCATAGGCAAACTCAGAGACACGAAGAACAAAACCTTGATGAACAGCACCGCCAGTCATTTCGGATAGGCTTTTCTTTGGCGTCCAAGAAATAGATACTTTTTTCTTAGCCGCTAGAGCCTTAATATTATCAACATTTTTTCCTTTTAGATCATCTTGGATATAGAGTTTATTACCAGTATTGGCTTCTAAACTTTCAGTGACCGCATGGACGCCATAAACTATATCTTTATTTTCTAGTTCAGTAAGTTTTTCTTTCATATCACCATTATAGCATGGAAAGCAGGAAATAAGCATCCTCGAATAGTCACTCTGTGTTAAATTTACTAACCAAAGTAAGTATAAAACAGTTATTTCCGAACGATAACACCATTAAAAATCGATCATTTCGTTTTTGCTATCATAACAGGTACAAAAACAATGCATCTTATTGACATACAAAAACCGTTATGGTTTCATTCGAACTCTTTCATGACTTTCTCCTACCAAAGCCAGTTACAATAAAAGTGTTATACTAACATTAAGAGCAATTAACTTAAATAGATGGGAGTAATACCAATTGTTTCGCCTTTTAGTCATTATTGGATTCCTTGCCTATGTCGTCACAGGAATTTTACTTATCAAAAATCAATCTAAACTAGCCTTATCAAGACCATTAAAAATCTTGCTATTACTAATTTATCTGGTACTATTAGCTCTAATTGCTTATGCGTCAGTTTTTATTATCATGTTTGGTTACAATTCTTAATAAAAGCAATTACTAAAAAATATCGATTTCCAGGACCAGCTTGAACGTTGACAAACCTTCTAAACGATCAACCTTTAAAAATGTAGGACTTGATTATCAATTAAACAAACTCTTAGAACTGGTAATTTGGTACCCTTCTAAGAGTTTTTCTTCCCTAATAGAACATTAAGGAAACACTCTCTTCAAAACTTCTCCAACGGTTGAAACGCCAACAACCTGAATATTGTCTGGAACATCGATGCCTTGCAATGAATTTTTAGGAGCATAGATCTTGGTAAAACCCAGTTTAGCCGCTTCATTAATCCGTTGTTCGATACGAGTCACACGACGAATCTCACCAGTCAACCCAATTTCTCCGATAAAAGCTTCTTGTGGGCTAGTCGGTTTTTCTTTATAGCTAGAAGCAATAGCCACTGCGACTGCTAGGTCAATAGCTGGCTCATCTAACTTAACACCACCTGCTGACTTGAGGTAAGCATCCTGATTTTGCAAAAGCAAACCGCATCGTTTTTCAAGGACAGCCATAATCAAGCTCACTCGATTAAAATCAAGCCCCGTAGTCGTACGTTTAGCATTTCCAAAAACAGTCGGCGTCACAAGAGCCTGGACCTCTGCCAAAATCGGACGGGTCCCTTCCATAGTGACAACGATAGCTGAACCTGTTGCCCCATCCAAGCGCTCTTCCAGAAAGACCTGACTAGGATTGATAACTTCGACCAAACCGCCTGACTGCATCTCGAAAATGCCAATTTCATTTGTCGAACCAAAGCGATTTTTAACAGCACGCAGAATGCGAAAAGTATGATGACGCTCCCCTTCAAAATAAAGCACCGTGTCCACCATATGCTCCAGCATACGAGGTCCGGCTAAGGTTCCCTCTTTAGTGACATGTCCAACAATAAAGGTGGCAATATTATTGGTTTTAGCTAGGTTCATTAACTCCGCTGTTACTTCACGGACTTGCGAAACCGAGCCTTGCACACTAGAAATTTCTGGACTCATGATAGTTTGAATAGAGTCAATAATAAGGAAATCTGGATGCACCTTCTCGATTTCTGTGCGAATATGCTGCATATTAGTCTCAGCATAGAGGTAAAATTCATTGTCAATATCGCCTAAACGTTCACTACGCAATTTTATCTGCTCAGCTGACTCTTCTCCAGAAACGTAAAGGACTGTGCCTCGACTAGCTAACTGAGTTGATACTTGCAAAAGGAGCGTAGATTTCCCAATGCCAGGGTCGCCACCGATTAGAACAAGACTGCCTGGGACAACACCACCTCCTAGAACACGGTTAAATTCATCCATATCCGTTTTGGTGCGGGCATAATGGATGGAATCCACATCTTTTAACTTGGTGGGACGCGCCTTTTCTCCTGTCAGGCTAATGCGGGCATTTTTAACTTCTTGGACTTCCACTTCTTCGACAAATGAAGACCAAGCTGAACAGTTGGGGCAGCGGCCTAAGTATTTTGGTGAGTTATAACCACATTCTTGGCAAACAAAATTCGATTTTTTCTTTGCGATGATAAGCCTCCTTGACTATTTTCCTGTACTGCCGAAACCACCTGTTCTTGAACCAGTAGCGCTATCACCATCTACAACCAAGAATGGGGCGAAAACGCCTTGAACAATACGGTCTCCTTTTTCCAAACGAACAACTTGTTCAGAGATATTTTGCATTTGAGCAAAGATGTGACCCTCGTTGCCCTCGTTATTATAGTAGTCTCCATCAATAACACCAACAGAGTTGATTAAAACTAGACCTTTTTTTCGGGGATTTGATGAGCGGTCATAAAGATAGAGAACTTCGCCATCTTGCATGTAGGCTTTAACACCAGTCGGTACGAGCACAATCTCACCTGGTGCGATGATGGTTTCTTTTGCTACTTTCAAATCATAACCCGCAGCATGGGCTGTTTCTCGTTTAGGGAGAAGGTCAACTTGTCCTTCAAAGGCTGTTATTAATTCAAATCCACGTACTTTAGGCATTTTATCTTCCTTATCTTTAAAAATCGTCTATTCATTATAAAATATTCGAAAAACAAAAGCAAAAAATAGCCCAGTTAGAAAACTAACCGGGCTGCAAATGGATAACCGAGTTTAATCTTCCACTTTAATGTCTTCTGGAATTGCAAATGTTTTAGTGAGGAAGAAGCAAAGCGCCATACTGATAAGCGATACAAAAAAGTAGACTAAAAGTTGATGACCACTGTAGATGTACATAAGATATGACGGTAACACCGCAAGACCGTAAGAGTTTGATTGAATGTGGAAGAGAGAGAGAAGGGCTGCACCAAATCCAGATGAAATCAACATCATATAAAGAGGTCTCAAGTTATAGCGTAAGTGAAGCCCAAAGAGAACAGGTTCACTGACACCAAACAATTGTGACATGAAAGCCCCCATAACGGTTTGTTTCACTTTAGCACTCTTCGCTGAGGTATAGAAAGCCAAACAAGCACCCAGATTAGCAAAACCATACATAGCACAGAGGGTAATCAATTGGTTGAAACCTGTATTGGCAAGAAGTGATGTTTCAATAACCACATACATATGGTGCAGACCTGTAATAACTGCCAATGGGTAAGTGGCACCAACAAAGAAGCCACCAATACCAAAAGGAAGATTCATGAGCCCCTTAGTAAGAGCAATCAAGCCTGTTTCCAACCAGTGAACAATTGGAGCGAATCCCATCAAGGCAACGACAATCATAACCAACATAGTAATGAATGGTGTCAAAATCAAATCTAGCGAATTTGGCATGACTTTGCGCAATTTACGTTCCAATTTAGCACCAAGGAAACCTGTCAAAATAGCTGTCACAACTGACCCTTGTGCTCCCATGACGGGTAGAACACCACCGACCATAATCGCTTTTGCATCTCCAGAAGCAACTGCATAGGCATTAGGCAAAATGGGAGATACCAACATCAAACCAAGGACTAAGCCAATCATCGGTGTGCCGCCAAAAACGCGGAAGGCTGACATGGTAATCAAGGCTGGCAAGAAGCCAAATGCAGTATCCGTCAAAACACTGACCAATTGGTTAAGGTATGGCGGGAAGATTTCAGTTGAAAGTCCCATTAAGCCAAGGATATTATCATTAAAGACAACTCCTTTAACCCCTAAGAAAAGACCCGTTGCTGCGATAACAGGAACGATTGGTACAAAGATATCACCCAAGGTTCTCATCAAGGCTTTGACACCTTTTTCCTGTGATTTAACGTAGGCATCTTGTTCAGCTTTTGATTTGGTAGAGACATTCAAGGTTTCCACTTCTTCAAACACTTTATTAACAGTACCAGGACCCAGGATAATTTGATACTGACCGCTATTGTAGAAAGTACCTTTGACTTCGTCAATAGCTTCAACAGCTTTTGTATCAATACTCTCGTGGTCCTTAACAACTAACCGTAAGCGTGTTGCACAGTGGGTCGCAGATACAATATTATCTGCGCCAACTTCCTCAACAATCGCTTTTGCAATAGCATTATATTTATTTGTCATTTTAACTCCTCCAAAGCGACAGCCCCAAACGGACTCACTTTAATATAATCTTCTCCAATATACACTTCCGCTTGGTTAGCAAACAAAAGATGTACAGCAGCGTGTTCTACAGCTACTTTTTGTGGTTCACCACTTAAATTAATCACAAACAAAACGGACTTCTCAGAATTCTCCCGACGGTAAATAAAGACATCTTCAGTCCGACGTTCTGGGAAGGAAATGGTCCCATAATCTAGCACTTCTTGATTTTCTCCTTTGGCAAAAGCGATCATGTCTTTATAAAAATTCAAAACGCTGAATGGATCCTTCTCTTGATAGGCGACAGTTAAACTCTCATCACAATTAGCCAAGTCTAGCCAAGGTTGGTGTTTAGAAAAACCCATGTAACCTTTTGTTGACCAAGGCATTGGAACTCTTGAATTATCACGACTGCGGTAGTTAATCACTGCTAATGCCTCCTCTTTGCTCAAGCCTTCCTGCATACCACGATAATACTGGTCAATCGATGAAATATCGTCAAAGTCATCAATACTCTGACGTTCAAAATTCACCAAACCAAGTTCCTGACCCTGAAAAATAAATGACGTCCCTCGCAAGAAGAAATACAACATAGCTAAAGCCTTGACTGCCTCAGGCTTACGTGCTGACTGACCTAAATATTTACTTGCCGCACGGTTCTGGTCATGATTTTCAATGAAGGGGGCACCCCAACCGACTTTTTGAATTGCCAGCTGAGAATCTTCTAGATATTGATATAAGTCTGAAAGCGTCCAATCTACTGGAACAAACCACTCGCTACCACTTTTAACGTCCAAGTCTACATGTTTAAAATCAAAAATCATTGAGAAAAAGCCATTGTCACCGATAAAATCATCTAGCTGGTCATAGGAAACCCCAGGGGCTTCTGCTACTGTCACACAATCGTACTTGGCAAAACAACGCTCATTTAACTCATGAAGAAAGACTTCAATACCAGGTTGGTTGCGACTGACCTTGGTACATTTTGCCAAACCATCAACACCGTCTGGTTCAATGCTTTGAAAACTCAAATCTTTCTTGATAAAAGTGATTGCATCGACACGGAAACCGGCAATGCCAAGCTTTAACCACTGGTTAATCATTTGGTATATCTCTTCTCTTAATCGTGGATTTTCCCAATTAAGATCCGGCTGCTTCTTATGAAAACTGTGATAATAATAAACCTCTTCATCAGGAAGTTTTTCCCAGACAGACCCACCAAAGACGGAACGCCAATTGTTTGGTCTTTTAGTACCTTCCTTAAAAATGTAGTAGTCTCGATAAGGACTTTTGGGATTTTTCAAAGCTTCTTGAAACCAAATATGTTCATCCGAAGTATGGTTGACCACCAAGTCTAAAAGGATTTTGATGTTTTTTTCTTTTGCTTGTAAAATTAATTCTTTGACATCATCCAGACTACCAAAGTCCTCTTGAATGGCAAAATAATCTGAAATATCATAGCCATTATCTGCCATAGGTGATTTAAAAATCGGACAAACCCAAAGACTTGTTACACCCAAGTCTGCTAAATAGTCCAGGCGGTTAATGATACCACGGACATCTCCAATCCCGTCATTGTTGGAATCCTGAAAACTTTTGGGATAAATTTGATAGACAATCTCTGACTGCCACCATTTCTTTTCTAGCATGTTTTCCTCCTGTTTACGCTTACAAAAACATCATAATACAAGAAAAACCTTCAGACAAGACTTTCTGAAGGTTTAGGAAAACGGTTCAATTACGGAGCGCTTTTATCGCAATTGTAAAAATGCGTCAATTTAATTGTAATTTCAAATATAGCATTTCAACTGCTAATGTAAAGGAGGTGATGTGCGGTATAGGCATGAAACTATCAGAATAGAGGTTAGGAATGTAAAAACGTTCATCTGCTAAAATGGAGACTTCTTTAAAATCACTCAAAAGTGCCACAAAAATATTCTTCAACTCCTGTGGATTTTTCAAAACCAAAGGAAATTCCGCTAAGGAATCAATCTTGATCACAACCAGAACTGACGAAGACATCTGGTCAAAATGTTGCATCAGCGACGGGTCACTAGGTAAAATGATAATCACCTTCCCCAATGGGAAAAAAATGCGCTGCATGTCTTTGGCTAATCGCAACTCCAACTCCGACCTTGCGAGCAAAAAAATTTTTTCCGACGACTTAATAGCTTTGAAAAGTCGCGACGTATCATAATGATCAATATAATCTACCACTTGGTGATAGGTTTTTTTGAAATCTTCTCTTGCTAAACCTTTTTTATCAGGTTGAGCATAGAGCATACTCGCTTTCAATTCTGAGAAGCCTGTAAAACCAAGTTTTTGACAAAAACGAAAGATTGTTGTTGTGGATACATGGCATTCTTTAGCTAAAACCTGAATGGTTAATTGGTCAGGCTTCGAATAGTTTGTTAAGTATTGAAAAATCAACCAATCGTTATTGGAAAACTGATTAGCATATTGTTGGACACGTTCTTGTAAAGTCATCACAATACCCCCGTAGCTTGGCAATAATCATAAAATAGTTGATCGATAATAAAATAAAAAGTTGTGCTTAATTCATAAGTTCTTGTCGTTGGTGTAACGATAGATTCAGTGGGAACATAGAGTTGATAATCTGCTAACTTAGCCATACTGTTGTTAGAAGTCTGCGTCATCACCATGGTTTTAAGAATAGAACTACGACTATCTTTCAACATGGCGATAGCTTCACTTGATTCACCCTTATAGGATAATAGAAGCAATAAATCGTCAGGCTTAAATAGCGGTTTTAAATAGTCAAACTCTCCCCTATCAAAAAAGACCACAACCTGCTTCCCAACAGAAGTGAGTAGATGACGTAAGGACTCAACTTCCATTTTTTGAACATTTCCTGTTCCATACAGGTACAAAATGTCCGTTTCTTGTAGCAACTGAACATACAAGCTCAAATCCTGTTTTTCAAAAATTTGATCAATGTATCGGTGATAATTGTTAACAAGGGCTGAAAAATCTGACCTAGCAGACTTTGGCTTAGCCATTTCCTCTCGTAATAAGAACTTCAAAGCTGCAAAATTTGCGATTTCTAGTTTCTTGAGTAAGCGAGAAATGGATGATCTCGACACAAAACAGGCTTGCGCTAACTCCTGACTGGTCATTTGCTGAATATCAGCTATATGTTGATCTAAATAAGCTACG
Organism: Streptococcus jiangjianxini; assembly: GCF_040225085.1. NCBI lineage: Bacteria > Bacillati > Bacillota > Bacilli > Lactobacillales > Streptococcaceae > Streptococcus > Streptococcus jiangjianxini. The sequence continues at coordinate 150,602 of NZ_JBEHGL010000003.1, forward strand.
ATTTCCCTATCTTGAATCGTCAATCGTTCATCAAATTTGTCTTTTCGCTCCAGCCAATTCATACTCCCTCCTCCAATCTTACCTTCTAACAAACATCATTAGTTAACAGCTATGTCTATCCAGACACCGACCGAGGTACCTCTCTTTTATTTATCCGGAATAACCTTAAATAAATAATAAGTGATAAATACTGTCAGTGCCACAAGCATGAATTTAATTGGTAACAAGGGAGCAAAATAAATCGAAATCCCCATTAACAAATAGATTTGCCAAATTATCTTTTTCTTGCGTTCTTTAGCAATACTTTTGGTTTCTGCATAATCTGCAACATAAAAGTTATAAATCTTACTATTTCGAAGCCAAATCTCAAACGTTTTAGAACTGCGAGCAAAACAAAATCCTGCCAATAGTAACAAGGGGGTTGTCGGTATGATAGGAAGAACAATACCAGCAATACCTACCACTAAGCTAAAGCAACCCACAATCAAATAAAATAGTTTTTTCATAGCACCTTATATTGTACCAAAACTTCTTAACTTTCATAAGATTGATTGTCTAATAAGGCACAAACATAACGGTTGATAGGCTCTGCCATTTTAGGGATTTGATATTGACTTTTTTTACCGTAAACGTTATCATTAGAATGTGAATTATTTTATATTTTTTACCAGAAAATTAAGGAGAATCCTATGAAACTTATCGGACTGGTGGGGACTAATTCCTCTAAATCAACCAACCGCAAGCTTTTACAGTACATTGAAAAACACTTTGCTGATAAAGCAGATATTGAACTTATTGAAGTTAAAGATTTACCAACCTTTAATAAACCTGCAGATAAGAAACTTCCCGAAAGTGTTCTAGAAATGGCAGCCAAAATCGAAGAAGCTGATGGTGTGATTATTGGTACACCAGAATATGACCACTCAATCCCAGCTGTTCTTATGAACGCTTTAGCTTGGTTGTCATACGGCATCTTCCCACTTCTTAACAAGCCTGTTATGATCACTGGTGCTTCTTATGGAACACTCGGTTCATCACGCGCTCAATTGCAACTTCGTCAAATCCTTAATGCTCCTGAGTTAAAAGCCAATGTGCTTCCAGATGAATTCCTTCTTTCACACTCATTACAAGCTTTTGACGCCGAAGGTAATCTCTTTGATTTGGAAACCATCCAAAAATTGGATGCTATCTTCGATGATTTCCGTCTCTTTGTTAAAATTGCCGGAAAACTTTCAAGTGCCAAATCATTGTTGCACAAAGAAGCTGAAAATTTTGACTGGGAAAGTCTAAGCTAAGCGGGAGGAAATCACTATGAAATTTGTAGGTATTGTCGGATCGAATGCAGACCAATCATACAACCGTATGCTTTTGCAATTCATCCAACGTCACTTTAAAATTAAATTTGAACTTGAAGTTCTTGAAATCAAAGATGTGCCGATGTTTAACCAAGATGACGATCAGTCTGAAAACTTTGCACTTCGCTACCTTTATAATAAAATCACACGTGCTGATGGGGTCATCATCGCCACACCAGAGCACAACCATACGATCACACCTGCCCTCAAAAGCACTTTAGAGTGGCTATCATTTGGGGACCTCCATCCATTTGAAAACAAACCAGTTATGATTGTCGGCGCTTCATACTATGACCAAGGAACATCACGCGCTCAAGTTCACTTGCGTAAAATCCTTGATGCACCAGGTGTTAATGCTTATGCCCTTCCAGGTAATGAATTCTTGCTTGGTAAAGCTAAAGAAGCCTTCGATGATGATGGTAACCTTATCAACCAAGGAACTATTGACTTCTTAGGTTCTTGTTTGGATAATTTCATCAAATACGTAGGAGTTGTGAAACAATTGCAAAAACCAAAACCAATTGAACCTGAAGATTTGTACGCTACCAATCCAATTAAAACGACCATCCAGGGTATCGATCCTGATGATCCAGATTGGCTGGACAAAGCAGCTGCTCAAGTCAATGCAGTTGAAGGTGATACTTATGTCAAATTGGATAATGGACTTTTGACAGTCGATCAATTAAACATGTTCCTTAACGCTATGCCATTTGAATTGACATATGCCGATGATAACAACCAATTCTTGTACTACAACAACCAACATCAAGAAGCATCAACTATGCTTGGTAAACGTGTTCGCGAACAAGTTGGTAATCGTTTGGCAACTGTTCATGATACCCTTCCTCCTGCACGTATGAAGAATGTTGAATGGGTTGTTGGAAGCCTTCGCAACGGTAATGAAGAATACGTTCGTACCATTGTTCCGGGTACTCCACCTGAAATCATCAACACCCATAACTATCAGGCTATGTACTATCCAGACGGTTCTTACGCTGGTATCAACGAAATCATTTTTAACTTCAAACCATGGTTAGATTGGTACCTACAAGCAACTGGGCAACACCTCGCGGGTGGTAAGGCTCCTGCTGGGCATGCTGCTACTTCTGCTGACGCTACGTCTGGCGCTTCAGATGCTGGTGGGCATGACGAAGCTCCTGCAGCCACAGAGGCAGATGCTACTTCTGGAGCATCTGAAAGCTAAGAATCCCCTAAAAACGGGAAGGCAAGCTTCCCGTTTTCTTTAGGCTCTAAATCTTTGTAATATAAATCACAAAAAAAGGAAACTATTTATGTCACAATTTAAAGATAAAGTCATTGCTGCCTGTGCCAAAAAAGAGGCACTCTTTAGCGAAAGCCTCGGCCGTTACGCTCTTCGCTCCATGTTTGCTGGTGCTTTCTTAACCATGACCACTGCCGTTGGTATTATTGGTGCTGATGCCATTTCAAGTCAATTTCCTGCTCTCGCCAAGTTTGTCTTTACTTTTATTTTTGCAATCGGTTTGGTCTACGTTCTCATCTTTAACGGTGAATTAGCCACTTCAAATATGATGTATCTCACAACCGGTGCCTACTACAAGGTTATCAGTTGGAAAAAAGTTGTCACTATCCTTCTTTATTGCACCATTTTTAACTTGGTTGGTGCTGTTATCTTGGCTTGGCTCTTTAACCAATCCTACGCATTTAACCAGCTTACAGAACAATCCTTCGTTATCAACACTGTTCAAACAAAACTAGCTAAAGATAACTGGATGGCATTCATTGAAGGTATTACTGCCAATATGTTTGTTAACATCGCCATTCTAGGTTACATGCTCCTAAAAGAAGAATCTGCTAAATTCTTCGTCGTGGTGTCAGCTATCTTTATGTTCGTCCTTATCTCAAACGAACACTTGATTGCAAATTTTGCCTCATTCATGTTAGCTGGATTTAGCCCTGTTGACCAAATCAAAGGCTTTGATTTGCTAAATATCATCCGTCAATGGGTCGTGGTCTTCTTTGGTAACTGGATCGGTGGCGGACTCTTCATCGGTATCGCCTATGGTTGGTTGAATAAAAGCCAAACAAAACACGTTGACTAAAACGATAAGCCTTAAGAAGATTGAAAAATCTTCTTTTCTTTTGTCCTTTTTTAGAGGTGATATGGTAAAATAATGGCTATGAATACTTTGGTTTTCCAATTATCCAAAACAGCTATCCAAAATCTCGTTGAGCAGCTATCCGCTTATCAAACAAGTAACCATAATCCTTATGTCACCTTTGCAGCTAAATATATGAACGCAACCTTTTTAGCCTATACTTCAGGTAAAGTTGTGATTCAAGGCAATGGTGCGCGGGATTTGGCAAGTTATCTCAAATTAGAAGCAAATCATACTAAAAGCACCATACCCCAAAATCCTCTTAAACTAGGTCAAAATCGACCAATGATTGGGACTGATGAGGTAGGAAACGGTTCCTATTTTGGAGGACTTGCTGTGGTGGCCAGTTTTGTCAAACCCGAAGATCACGACTTTCTAAAATCGCTCGGCGTCGATGATTCTAAAAAAATGACAGATCAAAAAATCCAAGCCATTGCCCCTCTTTTGGAAGAAAAAATTCCTCACCAAGCCCTACTATTGTCTCCTCAGAAATACAATCAGGTGGTTGGAAAAGGTTTGAAACACAATGCTGTGTCAGTCAAAGTTGCCTTACATAATCAGGCTATTTTTCTTCTCCTTCAAAAAGGGATTCAAGCAGATCACATTGTCATCGACGCCTTCACGTCGCCAAGTAATTACCAGAAGTACGTTTCCAAAGAGCATAATCAAGTCGCACAGGCCATTACCTTGGAGGAAAAAGCTGAGGGCAACTATCTGGCTGTCGCTGTCTCATCCATTATAGCTAGAGCGATCTTTCTAGAAAACCTCAAAACCTTGGGTGAAGATGTGGGATTTCAATTGCCGAGCGGTGCTTCTGCCAAGTCTGATAAAGTAGCCAGTCAGCTACTAGCTGCTTATGGGATGGAAAGCCTAGCCTACACTGCCAAACTACACTTTGCTAACACCAAAAAAGCACAAGCTTTACTAAAAAAATGAAGGAATTATCATGAAACGTTTTATTAAAGAATGGGGATTATTTACTCTATTTCTAATGGTCTTTTTCGTGACCCGTTGGTTAATCTGGTTCTTTGTTACCGTCGACGGACACTCAATGGACCCAACTTTGGCCGACCGCGAAAAATTGCTAGTGGTAAAAACAGCAACCATCGATCGCTTCGATATGGTAGTTGCTGAAGAAGTAGAAAATGGAACAAAAAAACAAATCGTCAAGCGCGTCGTTGGTATGCCAGGTGATACCATTACCTATAAAAATGACAAGCTTTACGTTAACAATAAGGAAACAAAGGAAACTTATCTCACTGACTACAAGAAACGCTACAAAAAGGATAAGCTTCAAAAAACATACTCTTATAACCCCTACTTCCAATCCTTAGCGCAAGCAAGCGATGCCTTCACTCAAGATAATTCGGGCAAGACAAGCTTTACCGTTAAGGTACCTAAAGACCAATACTACCTTCTAGGTGACGACCGTATTGTATCTAAGGATAGCCGAGCTGTTGGAACCTTTAAGAAAGATACAATTGTTGGTGAAGTCAAATTCCGTTACTGGCCTTTTACTAAAATTGGTACTTTGAAATAAACTACTAAGAGGCAGGACTTCCGTCCCAGCCTCTTTTTCTACTAAACACAAAGGAAACGACATGACAAGTTACTTTTCTGGCACAATAGACCGCATTATCTTTGAAAATGCTAGCAACTTTTTTAAAATTTTACGACTTGAAATTGACGATACTAATAGTGATTTTGACGATTTTGATATTATCATAACAGGAACCATCGGCGATGTCGTCGAAGGTGACACTTATACTTTTTGGGGAGAGTTGGTACAGCACCCCAAATATGGCCAACAGCTCAAGGCAGACCGTTATGAACGAGCAAAGCCAACAGCATCAGGGCTCATCAAGTACTTTTCTAGTGACCATTTCAAAGGAATTGGTCGAAAGACAGCCGAGAAAATTATCGCTATCTATGGCGAAGATCCTATTGATAAGATTTTAGAAGATCCCAGTCAACTGGAGAATATTGCAGGATTATCAAAAGTCAACCGTGAGAGTTTTGTTGCTAAACTGAAACTCAATTACGGCACCGAGCAAGTCTTGACCAAACTAGCCAAGTACGGTCTATCGTCGAAACTTGCCCTCCAGGTCTTTAATCAGTATCAGGATCAAAGTCTTGCTATTGTTGAGGAAAATCCTTACCAGTTAGTTGAGGATATCCAAGGGATTGGTTTTAAAATAGCCGATCAACTAGCGGAACAATTAGGGATTGCTGCTGACGCTACCCAGCGATATCGAGCAGGAATTATCCACACCCTAACAGAAAACTCTATCCAAACTGGGAACACTTATACTGAAGCTCGCGAACTTCTAGAGATGACCCTTTATCTGCTAGAATCTAGCCGTCAAATTGAATTAGAACCAAGTCTGGTTGCTGCTGAATTAACCCATTTAATTGAAGAAGATAAAATCCAAACCATCGGCACCAAGGTTTTCGACAACACCCTTTATTATGCTGAAGAAGGTGTCTACAAACATCTAAGGCGGTTATTAAATAATGATGAAAAACCTCGTTTTCCACAAGACACCATCGCTAAAGAAATTGAGCGCATCCAAGCAAGCCTAAACATCACTTACGATGACATTCAAAAAGAAGCTATCGCTAAAGCCCTTACCAATCGTGTTTTTATCTTAACTGGAGGACCTGGTACGGGAAAGACAACGGTTATCAATGGGATTATTGAAGCCTATGGCAATCTTCATCAGATTGATACCCACAAAAACGAGCCTCCGATTCTTCTAGCTGCTCCTACTGGTCGGGCTGCGCGTCGGATGAATGAACTAACAGGGCTACCTTCTGCCACTATCCATAGACACTTAGGCTTGACTGGGGATAACGATGACTACCAGACTTTGGATGATTATTTAGATGCTGATTTAATCATTGTGGATGAATTTTCCATGGTGGATACTTGGTTGGCTAACCAACTCCTAAGCGCTATTTCTGCTCGAAGTCAGCTTATTATCGTCGGAGATAGCGACCAACTCCCATCTGTTGGACCCGGACAAGTTTTAGCGGATTTATTAAAGGTTCAAGAATTACCCCAGGTTCGTCTAGAGAAAATTTTCCGTCAAACTGATGATTCTACTATCGTCACTTTGGCGAGTCAGATGCGCCAAGGGCAACTTCCAAATGATTTCACAGAAAAAAAAGCGGATCGCTCCTACTTTGAAGCACAAGCTTTCCACATTCCTCAAATGGTGACTAAAATCGTCTCCTCAGCAGTCAAAAGTGGTATTCATCCACAAGAAATTCAGATTCTGGCTCCCATGTACAAGGGAGACGCTGGCATCAACAACCTCAACAACCTGGTACAAAATCTTCTAAATCCACTCGACGATGGTCTAGCATTTACCTTTAACGACCAACAGTTTAGACAAAATGATAAGGTCTTACATCTCGTCAATGATGCTGAAAGCAATGTCTTCAATGGCGATATCGGCTATATCACCGATCTACTCCCTGCCAAATACACAGATAGCAAACAAGATGAAATCACCATCCAATTCGATGCCACTGAAGTGGTCTATCCTCGTAATGAATGGGGTAAAATCACGCTAGCTTATGCCATGTCTATCCATAAATCACAAGGAAGTGAGTTCCAAGTGGTTATCCTTCCCATCACGCGCCAAAGCGGCCGCATGCTACAACGTAATCTCGTTTATACAGCAATCACTCGCTCAAAAAGCAAACTCATCCTCTTAGGCGAAGTAGCCGCCTTTGATAAGGCTGTCCATACAGAAGGTGCCGTCCGCCAAACGTGGTTGGTTCAACGGTTCCAAAACGAGGACAGCTCAAACCAAGTTGTGCACAAGTTATCAACAGATATAGAACAAAAAGTTCACGAAAATGGGGATAGAGGCCCCTCTTCTCCCCTTCAAGATAACACTAAATCGCTTGATAATACTGCCTTTCCAGAAGAGTCCACAAGTTATCAACAAGTTGTGGATAAGGATGTTAATAAACCTATGGATAAGGTGGAAAACTATCGTTTAACAGTTGATAATCTGTTGAGCATTGATCCTATGATTGGGATTACCGAAGAAGACCTCAAGCTATTTTTTAAGACAAACAATAAGAGCTAATCACGAAAATGATTGGCTCTTTGTTTTAAAATAAAGAGGTTTCAACACTCATACCATCCCGCAATCCTGTCACAGTCACCCCTAAAAGCCTAATGCCAGACGATTGGTTTTCCAATTCATCATAGATACGGTGAGCTTCTTGTTCAATCACTTCAAAAGATTGGCTAGCTTCAGCTAAAGTGTGTCGTTTGGTCAAGGTCGTGAAATCAGCATAACGAACTTTGATGACAACCACTTTTCCCAACTTTTCATGTTTAATTAGTGTGTCAGCAACACGCCGAGCATTTTTCGATAGCTCCACTTTGATGTCTTCCTCATTATAGAGTAGTTTTCCATACGTTCGCTCACTTCCAACTGATTTACGAATACGATTGGGCTTAACGCTAGTATTAGAAATCCCCCTTGCCTTGCGATACAAATCATAGCCGAAACGCCCAAAATGATCAATTAAAGTCATCTCTGACAGGGCTAGTAAATCCTTACCTGTCTTAACATCCAACTTGTGTAATTTTGCTACCGTTTTTTCCCCAACGCCGTGAAATTTCTCAATGGGTAGTGTCTCTAAGAAAGCCTGCGCATCTTCTGGTAAAATCAAAGTCAGGCCAGCTGGTTTCTGAAAATCAGAAGCCAGTTTTGCTAAGAATTTATTGTAAGAAACACCAGCTGAACAAGTTAGATGCAGTTCATTCCAAATATCATGTTGAATGAGCTTGGCTATCTTAACAGCTGACTTTAGGTTAAGCTTATTATCCGTCACATCTAAGTACGCCTCATCAATCGACATTGGTTCTACCAAATCAGTATAACGTTTAAAAATATCACGGATTTGTCTGCCAACCTCTCGATACTTGGCGTAATTCCCAGAAATAAAGATAGCTTGTGGACATCGCTCGTACGCTTCTTTCGAACTCATCGCTGAGTGAATTCCAAACGCTCTAGCCTCATAAGAACAAGTAGATACCACACCGCGACCACCAGTTTCCCTCGGATCCTTAGCAATGACAACCGGTTTACCCTTCAGGTCAGGATTATCACGCACTTCTACGGCAGCAAAAAAAGCATCCATGTCAATATGGATGATTTTTCGGCTGGTATCATTGACAAGTGGAAATATTAGCATAAACTCCCCCTTCTGTCATAAAAACCATGGTTGACTATCCTGAACGGCGCTGCGCCTGCCCTTCCTCTTTTATTGCATGAGAAAGTAGCTAACTGACATCTGTGCACTACCACCCTATCAAAAGCTAATTAGAATGACTAGGACGATAAGATCGCCACATCTTTCACGACTTGGGAGCTATCAAGACATTCTAAAAACATCTAAAACCGTCTTGCTTGCCCCCAAAATGATTAGTACCATTCCCCAAAAACTGGAAAGACTTCCTGAAGCGATCGAGATAAAATAAAGGCCAGCTCCCAAAATCATTAAAAAAGGATTTAGCAAGAGCTCATACTTCCCAGCATCTCGGGAAACGGTAGACCAGAGACTAATGGAACGTAGTAAACTAATCCCAAAAATGACTAAGCTACCTATTAGGCCGCTAAAAAAAGACCAAGCGACAAAATGATTTTCTAAACGAACAGACGAAACAAAAAGTCCAAAGCTATACAAAATGACTGCAAGAGCTAACAGACCAAGACTGATCATAATCGCATAGAGCTGACCCTTTTTCCAAAACGTGGGGGATAATTCTTTAAGCAATAGCATTACTTCCTAACATCTATCAATAGTCTTCATTATACCTTATTTTTCATGGAAATGCTCAGCTATCGCTCGCCGATCAAGACCTCTAACCTCTTTATACCCTATCAAGTTAGTTGGTAGCTATCATTCATTTTATAATACAGATCCTCTTATCCGTTTTCAACTGTATTATAAAAGAAATGTTATTAAGTCAAGAAATTTGCTTGTGAAATCGTTTTCTGATTGATATAATAATTTGTGTAAAGTGTAACAGATAGTCTGTTACTAGATTTGAAGGAGAAATTCTTATGGCAACAGTCAAAACAAATACAGACGTTTTTGAAAAAGCTTGGGAAGGCTTTAAAGGAACTGATTGGAAAGAAAAAGCAAGTGTCGCTCGATTTGTACAAGCTAACTACACACCATATGACGGTGATGAAAGTTTCTTAGCGGGTGCAACTGAACGTTCGCTCCATATTAAAAAAATCATTGAAGAGACCAAAGCAGAATACGAAGCAACTCGTTTCCCAATGGACACACGTCCAACGTCAATTGCTGACATTCCTGCAGGATTCATCGATAAAGAAAACGAAGTGATTTTCGGTATCCAAAATGATGAGCTCTTCAAACTTAACTTCATGCCAAAAGGTGGTATCCGCATGGCGGAAACAACTCTTAAGGAAAATGGTTATGAACCAGATCCTGCTGTGCATGACATCTATACTAAACATGTTACAACTGTAAACGATGGTATCTTCCGCGCTTACACATCAAATATCCGTCGTGCGCGTCACGCCCACACTGTTACTGGTCTCCCTGATGCCTACTCACGTGGACGTATTATCGGGGTTTACGCACGTTTAGCTGTTTACGGTGCAGACTTCTTGATGCAAGAAAAAGTTAACGACTGGAATGCAATCACAGAAATCGATGAAGAATCCATTCGTCTTCGCGAAGAAGTTAACCTTCAATACCAAGCACTTGGTGAAGTGGTTAAACTTGGTGACCTTTATGGTGTAGACGTTCGCCGTCCTGCTGAAAACGTTAAAGAAGCTATCCAATGGGTTAACATCGCCTTCATGGCTGTCTGCCGTGTTATCAATGGTGCTGCTACATCACTTGGACGTGTGCCAATCGTTCTTGATATCTTTGCAGAACGTGACCTTGCACGTGGAACATTCACAGAATCAGAAATTCAAGAATTCGTTGATGATTTCGTTCTAAAACTCCGTACCGTAAAATTCGCTCGTACAAAAGCTTATGATGCCCTTTACTCAGGTGACCCAACATTCATCACAACATCAATGGCTGGTATGGGTAATGACGGTCGTCATCGTGTTACAAAAATGGACTACCGTTTCTTGAATACACTTGACAATATTGGTAACTCACCAGAACCAAACTTGACTGTTCTTTGGACAGACAAATTACCATACGCATTCCGTCGCTACTGTATGGCAATGAGCCACAAGCACTCTTCAATCCAATACGAAGGTGTAACAACAATGGCTAAAGATGGTTACGGCGAAATGTCATGTATCTCATGTTGTGTATCACCACTCGACCCAGAGAACGAAGAACAACGCCACAACATCCAATACTTTGGTGCTCGTGTTAACGTTCTCAAAGCCCTTCTTACAGGTCTCAACGGTGGATACGATGATGTTCATAAAGACTACAAAGTCTTTGAAATCGATCCTGTCACTGATGACGTGCTTGATTTTGACACTGTCAAAGCTAACTTTGAGAAATCATTGGACTGGTTGACAGATACTTACGTAGATGCTCTTAACATCATTCACTACATGACTGATAAATACAACTACGAAGCTGTTCAAATGGCCTTCTTACCAAGTCACCAACGTGCTAACATGGGATTCGGTATCTGTGGATTTGCTAACACTGTTGATACATTATCAGCTATCAAATACGCTACTGTCAAACCAATTCGCGACGAAGATGGCTACATCTATGACTACGAAACTGTTGGGGAATTCCCACGCTGGGGTGAAGATGATCCTCGTTCAAATGAATTGGCTGAATGGTTGATTGAAGCTTATACTACTCGTTTGCGTAGTCACAAACTCTACAAAGACGCAGAAGCAACTGTATCACTTCTTACCATCACTTCAAACGTTGCCTACTCTAAACAAACTGGTAACTCACCTGTTCACCGTGGAGTATATCTCAACGAAGATGGCACAGTAAACACTTCTAAAGTTGAATTCTTCTCACCAGGTGCTAACCCATCAAACAAAGCCAATGGTGGATGGTTGCAAAACCTTAACTCACTTGCAAGCCTTGACTTCTCATACGCTGCTGATGGTATCTCATTGACAACTCAAGTATCACCACGTGCGCTTGGTAAATCATTCGATGAACAAGTGACAAACTTGGTAACAGTTCTTGATGGTTACTTTGAAAACGGTGGTCAACACGTCAACTTGAACGTTATGGACCTCAACGACGTTTACGAAAAAATCATGGCTGGTGAAGACGTTATCGTTCGTATCTCTGGTTACTGTGTAAATACTAAATACCTCACACCAGAACAAAAAACTGAATTGACACAACGTGTCTTCCACGAAGTTCTTTCAATGGATGACGCTATCCAAGCTTAATTCCTCAAAATCTTACCTTCGGGTAAGATTTTTTGTTTGAGAAAATGAAAAAAGCCAGCTCCATTTGAACTGACTTTTGATAAACTCATATCCTCAAAATCATTAGTTAACTTAGCTCATCAATGATGACAGTCATTAACTCCTTTCGTTTAGCAATCCATTCTGGACGGTTATCCTTTTCATAAGTCCGATTCGTCAAAAAGATAACGGCTTGCTGAGTGCTGCGATTAGCCATGATAAAGGGACCAGTGTAACCTGTATGATCGATCCAATGTCCATCTAAATTCCAGCCTAAGGCACGTGTTTTTTCAGGCGATGGACTGAGATTTTCCCACAAATCTTTGGCAAAATCATCTTGTAAATAATGCTCTAAGAAGGTTTCTAAATCCTTAACTGTCGAAAATAAACCCGCAGAACCTGCATGTTCTTTTAGAACTTTAGCTTTCGGATCGTGAACGAATCCATCTGAAATCCCTTTAACTGTTGGAACCGCTTGGCTATTTGGACCAAATCCTGTCTGAGTCATCTCCCAAGGTTTGAAAATCGTTTCCTCAAACAGTTGATCCAAAACCAAGCCAGTCATCTCTTCTAACATAAATCCCAACAACAAGAAATTGAGATCAGTATACAAGAACCTTTTTTGATCCGTCACCTCAATCTGATTAATCGCTGCCTTTAGTTCAGCCGCATCTAGTTGGTCACGGTTTGGGATAAAAGGATTAATGCCAGAAGTATGGGTTAACAGCTGACGAACCGTCACATTATTAGTTTGGAAATCTGGGTAATAAACTGACAAGGACTCATCTATATCTAACTTGTCCTGATAGACTAAGAAAGCAGCTATGGTAGCAACACCAACAACCTTAGAGACACTAGCCAAATCATACACTAAATTTGACCTAACAGGACTTTCTCCATCAATCGTCCCTAAATAATATTCCTGCCAATAGCCATCATTTAAAATAGCTACACTTGCACCATGATAAAGATTCTCAGCAATCTGTTGATTGATTTTTTCAAGGATTTTTTCCATAAACACTTATTTGCTAAACCAAATTTCAATATTACTTGGGTCAGAAACAACAACCACTCGAGCTTTCTTATCAATATAAGGCGCTAAATCCTTAGCATCTAGATAGTCATACAAAGCAAGCAAATCGTAGTCTTCTGGTACCTGGAAATCAAAGAATTCGATATCCCAAGTCATTTGAGGTTCAATGGTCAAGTCCGGTCCTTCTGCAGTTTCAAAGCTCAAATTAAGCGGTAACTGTCCTTCAAAAGCCTCTTGATAAAAGGCTTGACTGGCTTCTGGATCTGGTACGTTTAAAACGACCTCTTCAACATGGAAATCTGATAAGCCCTTAAATGCTGGATCAATGTCTGCCTCAACAGAAGTCACTTGTTCCAAATCTTCAATAGCCTTTTCAGCATGAATTAAAATGGCATCTCCCTGTGGAGATACCGTTTCAAAAGCATAGCCTTCCTTACCTTTAAAGATATAACGAGTTTCAGTGCCATGAACTAAAAGTTGTGCAATCTCAGCAGCTTGTGCTTTGATGACTAAACAGTTTAACTTCTTAGTCCCTTCAACTGCTCTTGTACGGTAGGTTGGCGATTCTTCTATAATGAAACGGATTTCTTTGGATGCATGACCAGATAAAAAAGCCAAGGCATTTTCTTCACTGACGAGTTTCATGCCAAGATTTTTTTGTAAGAATTCTAAATTTCTATCTCGTTCTTCAACCCTTATAACTGGTGATCTGAAGGTAATATCTGTAAATAGTGACATAACGTCCTCCTTGTTCTTATTTATTGTATGCGAAAATATCTTTTTTGACAAGAAATTATATGTAAGCTAAGCGATTTTAATGAGAGATATTTACATTTCATCATTTTTTCAGTAAACTGGTAGAATGACTGATAATACGATCTTACATCTCATACAAATTTTTTTAGTAATAGCCATTATCACCATTGCAAGTTACCTCATTTTTCATATCAAGAAGAATCATATTAATCCCTTCAAACGTTTTTGGACTGGTTTTGGTATTGGCTTGACGACCGATTTATTAGACACACTTGGTATTGGTTCATTTGCTACAACAACAACCTTGTTCAAAGCAACTAAAATGCTTGATGATGATAGTCAACTTCCAGGAACTATGAATGCTGTGCATGTCATCCCTGTATTAGTGCAATCGCTTTGTTTTATTTTAGTTGTTAATGTGGAACCTCTTACCTTGGTCAGTATGGCAGCCGCTTCTTTCGTGGGAGCTCTTTTTGGTACTAAAATCACTCAAAACTGGCATACTCCAACTGTCCAAAGAATACTAGGAACCTTGCTTATCGTTGCTGCCTTTATTAGCATTTACCGTATGTGGAGCAACCCTGGTTCCGATATTGTCGAAAGCGCCCATGGCTTGGAGGGGATTTGGCTAATCGTCGGTATCATTTTTAATCTAATCATTGGGGTATTGATGACTATGGGGCTTGGTAACTATGCGCCTGAACTCATTTTCTTCTCACTCATGGGGCTAAGTCCTGCAGTTGCGATGCCTGTTATGATGCTTGATGCTGCTATGATTATGACGGCATCAACCACTCAGTTTGTCAAAAATAATCGTATCAGTTGGAATGGCTATGCAGGAATGGTTTTAGGAGGGATTGTTGGTGTCTTAATTGCAGTTGTTTTCTTGTCAAATCTCAACCTCAATAGCTTAAAAGTTCTGGTCATTATTATCGTGCTCTTTACTGGAAGCATGCTCATTCGATCATCTTTAAAACCCCAGCTAAAAGACAAACAAACTCGACCTCACTAGGCATGAAACAGAAGAGACAGTCAGCTATGCTTGCAAAGCACAAAGAGATGGCTGTCCCTGCTAAAACGTCAATAATCGTTCTATGAAACAAGAACAAGACACAATAGCTCAAATAGACGACATGCTATCATACACAAAAAGAAATCCTTGAAATGACTATTCAAGGATTTCTTTTTATTTTTGAATTAAGCGTAAAGGAGTTTGTAAAGAGCTACTGCTGCAATACTTGCAAGAATAGGAGCTACTACTGGAACCCAAGCGTACCACCATTTTGAATCTGATTTGTGTTGACCAAGAATTGATTTTGGCAACAAGTGGTGAAGCAAACGTGGACCGAAGTCACGTGCAGGGTTTAGTCCAGGACCCGTAGGACCTCCAAGACTCGTCACGAGTGCCATTACAAGGAAACCAAGAGCCATGTGAGAAACTGCTGAACCTGCTGAAGTAGAAGCAATCAAGCCCCCTTGCAATTTTTGTCCTGCATGAAGGGTTGCTACATCTACACCTTGCTTTGAGATGAACTGAATAGCTTCAGCACCAAAGTAATTTTTGGTCATTGCAACGGCACCAAAGAAAAGGACGAATGAACCAAAGAATTCGTTGATGAAACCGTTGATGGTAGCACCTTTGCGAGTGTCAATGATGCCATTGTCACGTGATGAAATGGTAGAGAATGAGCCAAGAATCGCATTTGATTCTTCTGTCTCCATATAGTAAGGACGGTGAGTAGCAACTACTACTGCTTGACCCGCCATTGCTCCAAGGATTTGAGCAATAATGTAAGGAGCAACTTGAGCCCATGGGAAGTATCCTGACACAGCTAATCCAAGTGTGAACGCTGGGTTGATGTGGTTACCAGACACGTTACCAAACATCAAGGCTGGGATCATTACCCCCATACCATAACCAATAGCGATGGTTAACCAACCACTAGCGTGCCCCTTGGTTCCTTTAAGTTCAACATTGGCAACAGCACCATTACCAAGAATGATAAGAATTGCTGTTCCCAGAAATTCTGTAATATACTTTACAGTCCATGTAACATCCATGTTTTGTGTAATCCTTTCAATTTAGCGATTTTTTTATTTTCGACAACCTTCATTTTATCAAGTATAATGAATAAAGTAAAGGTAATCTTAACAATTAAAACGTTTACTTAAAGGAGCTCTTTTTATGAAATATAATCAATATAGCTATATACCTACTTCTCCTGAAATAGCCCTTGAAGAACTGTGTGATCTCGGATTTGCAGTCTCGAGCCAAGCTAATCTCAAACAAAACCTTGAAACTTTTGTGCGTCATATCCTGTCATTACAGTATCAAGATACCAATTATGCCTTATCGTTATTGATTTCAGATTTTGAAACGGACTTACTCACTTTCTTCCAATCAGATGACGACTTAACTCAAACGCATTTTAATACCATAGCCCTTCAGCTACTAGGATTCATTCCAAACGTTGACTTTACAAATACTGAGCAATTTATCAAGGAAATCGCTTTTCCAGTGGTATTTGAAGACAGCATCTTGCCACTACATCATCTATTAGCCACTCGTACTAAATCGGGTAATACCTTAATCGAGAGCCTTGTTGCTCAACATCTTATTCCCATAACTAATCAGTACAGGTATTTCAATGGTAAGAGTTTGGCAAGCTTTGATACTACTGATGTCATTCGTGAAGTGGTCTATGTAGAGGCTGGCGTTGATACTGATAAGGACGGACAGGTGGATCTTGTTAAAGTCTCTATCATCAGGCCAAAAACTGACCTAACATTGCCTACCATGATGACAGCTAGTCCCTATCATCAAGGAGTCAATGAGCCAGCCAGCGATAAATTAACCCACAAAATGGAAGGTGAACTCCTTAAAAAAGAGGCTGGTAACATTTCTGTCGAAACTCGAGAGATTACTATTTTAGCATCGGATAACACGGTCGATGAAGTCCAAAAAACAGAAGAAACTTTCCTTTATCCAAATAGTTACACACTCAACGATTACATGCTCGCGCGTGGCTTTGCCAACATTTACGTATCAGGTATTGGTACCATCCAATCTGACGGTTTTATGACAACAGGTGATTATCACCAAGTTCAAGCCTACCAATCAGTCATTGATTGGTTGAATGGACGTGCTCGTGCTTTTACAAGTCACGATCGTAAGCGTAGTATTAAAGCTACTTGGGCGACTGGCAAGGTGGCCACAACTGGTCTCTCTTATCTGGGAACTATGTCCAATGCTCTGGCGACGACAGGCGTTGAAGGACTTGAAGTAGTCATTGCTGAAGCTGGTATCTCATCATGGTACAACTATTATCGAGAAAACGGCCTTGTTACCAGTCCTGGTGGCTATCCTGGTGAAGACCTAGACACCTTGACTGAATTTACCTACTCTCGCAATCTTTCTGCTGGAGATTACCTCCGTCAAAATACTAAGTATCAAGAACAACTCAAGGAACAAAGCGCTGCTATTTCTCGAGAAACAGGCGATTATAATCAATTTTGGCATGATCGTAACTACTTAGTACACGCCGATAAGGTCAAAGCACATATGGTCTTTACCCATGGTACTCAAGACTGGAACGTCAAACCAATCAATGTTTACAATATGTTCAACGCTCTTCCTGAAACAGTGTCAAAACATCTCTTTCTCCACCATGGTGCCCACGTTTATATGAATGCTTGGCAATCCATAGACTTTAGAGAAAGTATGAATGCTCTCTTGAGTCAGGTTATTTTAGGACAAGAAAATCATTTTGACCTACCAGCTGTGATTTGGCAAGACAATACAAGTGACCAAACTTGGCAAGAACTTGATAGCTTTGGCAGTGCTGATTATCGACGCTATCCATTAGGTTCCGATTTGAAAACCATTGACAACCGTTACCATGACGACGATTTTTCTCGTTATGGAAAAGACTTTAATAGCTTTAAAACGGATTTATTTAGCAACAAAGCAAATGCAGTAACCATTGATTTAGACCTTCCAAAATCTCTACGCATCAACGGTCGCATCAAACTTGAACTCAAGCTTAAATCAAGCACTGACAGAGGCCTTCTTTCCGCTCAAATCCTTGAAGTAGGAACCCAGAAATACCTCCAAGCTATCCCCGTCCCTAGCGGCAACAGTGTTGATAACGGTCGATTCTTCCAAATGGAGGCTCTTAAGGAATTACCTTTTAAAGAAGCCACATCCCGTGTCGTCACTAAAGGACACATCAATCTTCAAAATCGTCATGACCTACTGACAGTTGAAGACATTACTCCTGATGAGTGGATGAATTTCTCACTAGAACTTCAACCAAGTATCTACGCCATCAAGGCTGGTGCTAAGTTGCAGATTATTTTGTACACAACCGATTTTGAACACACTATCCGAGATAATTCGGATTATCAATTAACTGTTGATCTTGAACAGTCTCAGATCGTTATTCCCTGTGATTAAGCACTCCATTCAAAAATCCCTAACACCTTATAGTGCTAGGGATTTTTAAATTGTTTAATAGCTATCTGGCGAATTCAACCTTTTTTGGGAATCCTTAGAACTTCTAAATGAATACTTCAAAATAAAGGGGGCAATAATGGTAGAAGCAATGGTAATGATGACCAGCTCTGAATAAACTCTATTACCAATAATATGCGCAGCTTGCCCCACACCAATAATAATCAAAGCCATCTCGCCTCGACTAACCATCCCCCCACCAATAGTTAGGGATTCCAATTTAGAAAACTTGAAGCCACGGCCTACAATATAACCAGGAATTAGCTTTGTTAAAACAACTAGAGCGGTGAAACCTATAATCATTGGTAAGTGTTCCAGCAATCCAGTAAATCTCAAAGGGAAAGCGATGGAGGCAAAGAAAATTGGGATGAAGAAACTGTAACCAAATGACGTGACACGTCTCATCACAGAATGACCTTGATCTGTCTGACCAATAGCCAAGCCTGCAAAGAATGCCCCGACAATAGCACTCATCCCTACCTGCTCAGCTAACCAAGACAGTGAAAAACAAAGAATCAAAGCCATATAAAACATAAGATTCTTAGATGCAATCACTTCCAAACGTTTTATCTCCCAAGGGATTAGAACCTTGATAGCCAACCATAAGAAAACAAAGAACAATAATTGTGCTATCAATTTAAGGCCGATATGCTCTGCTGATCCTAGTGACGATACGAAGAAACTAAGCAGCAAAACTGCGATGAGGTCATCTGCAACGGCTGCACCGATAATAATGGCGCCAACATCCGTAGATAGCTTGTCATACTCTTGAAGAACTTCAACAGTGATGGAAATACTTGTTGCTGCAAAGACTAAACCGTAAAAAATAGATTGACTCACATTGAATTGCATCGCTTGTGTTAGAAAATAAAAAACCAACAGAGGAACGATAACTCCCGTAATAGCCACCAGAAAGCTAGGTTTGAGGTGCTTTTTCAACAAGCTAAAATCAGCTCCTAAACCAGCCATAAACATAAGCAGAATAACGCCAAGCTCTGATAAGAAGTGAAGAATTTCACCATCATGAACCCATCCTAAAATAGGCGGACCAATAATGATACCAATCAACAGTTGTCCAACAACGCCAGGGATATTCAAGCGTGAGGAAATAGCTCTCGCGAACAAGCTAGCTACTAAGATAATAACAATTTCTAATAATGCATGCATTAAAACTTCCCTTTCTGTCAATAAATTTCTTGATAGGTTTCACTGCGACGCTACAATAGCAAAGAGAACAAAAATGGACAAGACTCCAAAAGCTTTCTTCTAGACAGCAATCGCTCGCCCCATCAGTTACCTTTACCATCACTATATCACAAGTTCCAGCAAAACGCTCACTACTCCATAATAACAGAAATAAATAAAAAGTTAACCTAAATCAGCAGAATCGACTTTTTTGACATAGGTTCATGTAGCTGACATCGCTTAAAAAACCAATCCTCACAGGACTTAGAGCGATTTAACATCATCTGACATTCTCCTAACCTAAAAGACTGATTAAAACTCAGCCGTGTCGTCGATTGAAATAGCAACAGGATAACAGGACTTCAAGAAAAGTAAAACAATTAGGTAATCCTTTTCGGAGCTATTTTACGAAAATCTAGTCAAGAGCTCATATCAATCTTATATCCGAGTTGTACTGTTTCTATTTCCATTCGCTATATTAAAACCATAATACTAGCCAGACGACTTTTCATCTGGTCAGCAATGATCCCTTTCTATACAGGCAGCTACTAGGAAGCCTAACAGGATTTCTTATTTCTCCCATCCAATTGTTAATCATTTTCCTACTGACAACTAGCTGCTGCTAATTGACTTAAAAAACGCTAGATTTTTCAATCTAACGTTTTTTAAATTTTATTTGTGCGCGTGAACAAAATCTACTGTTAGTCCGGTTGAATTGCGGACCAATTCTTTCACGTCTGGATTTTGTAAGCCTTGTGAGTTGAGGTAGTAAATCGGATTGTAAAGGGCTTTATCATACAAAGCTTTCTCGGCAGCTTTATAGTTTTCGGCAGCTTTTTCCGGGGACATAGCATTTTCAGTGATGGCTGATTGGTAGGCCTTATCATAATCAGCACTTGAGAATTTACCATAATTGTAGGCCGCATCCGAAGTGAAGAGTCCATAGAAAGTTGAACCTTCTGGGTAATCACCTCCCCATGAAACAAGAGCGACTTCAAAGTTTTGGTTCTTTGTGTCTTCCAAACGTTGTTTGAAGGTCACAAATTTTTCTTCAACGGTCAATCCAGGAAGGGCTTCTTCCCACGTACTCTTGAGGTAGTCAACAGCATTTTTAGTCGCTGGTGAATCTGAATCAGCTGTCACTGTCAATGTTAAAGAATCTTGGCCAAGTTCTTTTAAGCCTTCTTTGAAGAGTTTCGTTGCTTCTTTGGCATTGTATTGATAACCAGGTGCTACAAAATCCGTTAAGTCTTCTCCATTTTCTAAGGTTTGAAGTCCAGTCGGTGCAAGAGCTGTCGCTGGAATTGACCCTGTATCAACAGCGGCTTCGACAACCCCCTCACGGTCAGTCGCAAGGTTAAGTGCTTGACGAACCTTATCATTCATCAATGGTTTAACATCGCCAGTTTGGTTGTAAACAATGTAAGTTGTACGCGCAGATGGTACATCAACGACATCTTTATTTTTCTTATTGGCATTGTAGATAGCTGAGGTTCCTGAGATGTCAGCGAAGTCTAAATCGCCTTGTTTATACATTTGTACAGCAGTGTCTGGTTTCTTGATAACATCAACATTGACCGTTTGCGTTTCAACATTTTTGGCATCCCAGTATGCTTTGTTTTTAACTAGCTTGAAACCACCATTTGAGCCGTTCCACCCTTCAACTTTGTAAGGTCCAGAATAAAGCATATCTTTTGATGTAGTGGCATAATTCTCACCAGCTTCTTCTACAAATGATTGTTTCTGTGGTAAGAAGTTAGAAAAAGCAAGGTAGTTTATAAATTGCGGTGCTGGATTGGTCAGAGTGAAGATGACCTTATTGCCGTCTGCTTTGACACCAAGTTTGTTGAGATCTTTTTCCTCTCCGCTGTTAATCTTATCCGCATTCTCTAAGTGAGCCTCAACGGCTAAATAGGCATACTCTGAGGCTGTTTTAGGATCAACGATACGTTGCCATGAGTAGACAAAGTCTTCTGCAGTTAACTCACTACCGTCTGACCATTTAAGCCCATCACGAAGTGTCGCTGTGTAAGTCAAGCCATCTTCAGAAACGTCAACGGTTTTGGCTAAATCAGGACGAGTCCCATTTTTTCCGTCTAAGCGTAATAAGTTACCCCCTGAGTTTCCAATAGCTACATTTGAGTATTGATCTGTATTTTTGGAAATATCTAGCGTCGAAATATCCGTCGGGATATACCAATTGATCGTATTTCTTGACTCATCAGAAGACTTAGAAGAACCATCATTACCACAAGCTACCAAAATAGCAGCAGAGGCAAAGGCTACTGCACCATATCCTAAACGTTTCCAAATTGGTCTCTTAAAAAGGGCCATACGCATCTCTCCTACCTTTTATCTCTTGATGAAGAGACAAAATTTTCTAAAAATTAATATGTTAGCTAGTTTAACACAACTTTTGTTAAAAAGGAATACTTTTTGATAATTTTCTGAATTTTAGTTTTATTTTATATTTAAAAATCCAAAAAAACATATCGTTGCATATAAGTTGATTATATCAATTGGTAGTTGCATAATAAAACATTTCGATGCAGTTTATAACAATTTTGAACTAAACTACAAACATGATATAATAACAGTTAGACATCCGCTAAACCCTACCTAGTTATAGTGGAAACAGCTCTAAAAGAAACAAGGGCTAACCCCTTGATACGAAAGGAATCTAGAAAATCTTATGATGAATATGCAAGACTTGTTCCACGATTTTTTAAGTCTTGTAATCGTTCAAAACATTGATTCAATAGAATTTTAGATTTCAATAAATCTTACAAAATGTACTATTTTTTTCAAAGGTGGTCACTTTTTGGACACGCACACACTAGCATTTTGGAGTACAAACTAAATATTCTTATTCCTCTACTATCTAGCTCAGCCTATTAGATTGAGCAGAGGAATTCAAAAGGCAGGTATGGTGAAACCTGCCTTTTCCTATTGAATGCTCCAACTTCATATAAATATAATACCAATTTTCAACTCATCACGTTCAAATTTCTTGATACAGGAACTGCCAATAGGGTGTAGTATCTTACTATTCAGTAACCGCTGATTCCCAGCTGTTAGATTCAGAATTATCCACCACATCCTTAATAAAAGTTTGCCAATATTTGCTTTCTGTCTCCATATACGATAACTCCTTTCCAATATTACACTACTACTATTATTTCAATTCACTTCTATCAGTAACTAATTCTTTAAAACCTTGTTTAACTAACAGTGTATTACACATATTTACATCTAAACTTGCTGCTCCACACAGAATAAACTCATAGAGTGTATCTTTCGGATTCCCTGCTCTTAGCATATTTCCCGATAACTCAACTAGTTTTTTACTGACCATCGGTGGCAACTTCATTCCTACACAGATCGCAATGACACTTTCAAGTTTTGGTTTAGCTTTGTCATTTCGAAGATTAGAAATTGCCTTCAAACCAAGATTGGTTCCATCAGCCAATTCCTGATTTCTCACATCACGCCATTTCATCACTTCTACCAATGCAGGAGCAAAGCTGCTCATTCCATTGAGCTTAGACATGATTTCAATCGTATCATCGATGTGAACATCAATTTGTTCAATCCATTCATTTTTATCCTTTGGATAACTGATAGTAAATTGAATATCAGAATCTGCATCACGATTGAGTAATAAGGCTAAAGAAGTTAAACGACCAGTTCGAGTACTTGAGGAAATATCAAACACGACACAGCATTCATCCATGTGATGCCGTGCATATGGTGTTAAAAATGGATTTCCTGCAATATCATATGAAATGTACGTGGCATCGTTGATACAGAGGTGAGACTCAACATAAAGTAACTCACCTTTCTCAATACACTCTTTCAAGTTTGGCTGAGATAATAATTGAAGACCGAGCTGAATTAGATTTACTGAAAAAGTTTGATTATCTTCTAAATATCCCTTTTTCCATGTATGTGTCGGGACATAGCTGTCAGCTACATAAATAAATGCACCTTTGACTTCTTCAAAACCACATTCTGCCAAACGAATTTTAGCAGATAAGCGTGACACTCCGAAGAACTGAGCTAGTTCATCAATCAACTTCTCAATAATATCAAGGATATCTTGGGTCTGACTCAATTCAAGCAGTCGTTGCTGTCTAATCCTTGCTTCCTGAATAAACATCTCTTTGGGCATCAGGATTTTTGGTGCAATGGATTCTGCGTGCCATTCCATCCAGTCAATCATGTCAGAAACATTTTCATCTTTTATGCCATTAGTTGTAGAAAGAACTGAGAGATTAATCTCCTCAGCTCGTACCAACGCCAAAGCATAGCGGTGCAATTCCCAGTGAACACACTCATGAATGATTGTATTCCTAACAACTCCTAAATTCCTTATTTGAGGTAATTTTTCATCAATAACAACTGTCCCTGCCGAAACTCCCTTTTCAAAATTATCCTGAAAATAGATTTGTCCCAAAATGGAAGTATCTTCTGTAATTTTTTCATACTTTAATTGAAGTCCCATTTGCTGCAAAATATGTTCAGGCTCAACCCTAGTAGGAGTTAACAAGACATTAGGAACATATTTTTTTAGAATGACTTCTGCAACCTTATCCAAGTCATCTTTCCAAATAAAAGGAACGAGTTTATCAGATAGAGGATGTTTAAAGGTGCTATTTGTCCCCTTCTCGTAGCTCTCAACTTTTACTACTCTAAAATTCTTGATTCCTATATCAGGTTCCCCAATACAGGATACACGAAGCCAGCGATTCTTGTCGATTGTATTTTCATAATGATTGGTACGTTCAGTCACCATCGCATAGACATCCGTCAAAATATCGATGTCAATCCCACCGTCTCCACGGTGACCTGCATAAACATACTTGAAATCAACATCCGTAACTTCTACTTCATCATAATCATAAGTGATACCTAAATCCTCAAGATGCTCATTAAAAAATTGCTCGCTTGCTTCATAAATTTCATTATAAAATGTTTTCTCAATATATTTGCTAAAAGAAATCAAGTTCCCTCCTAAAATTCAAATAACTAGTCAATTGAACACCAGCCTGCAACATTATCTTTCCATTCACTTTATTCAAATAGCGAAGAGAGAGGCTGCAATATCGCGAACAAAAGCACCATGGGTATTATCTATATATTTTAAAGGAATTTATGCTTCGCAACAAAAATCCGTAATGTTTTAGTTATCAGAAAGAGTTATATGCCAATTCTCTTTGAAAAATATTTTTCCTTTATCAGTAATTTTGATTGCTCTTGACCCAGAATTACGTATTATGTATTTATTATTTATTAAGAAATCTAGAATTGCTTTTGCCAACGATCCTGCAATGTGATTTTTCCGTTCACTCCAGTCTAAGCAATTAATACAGAATTTTCGTTTTTTATTTCTTAAATCAGTAACATTAATATTGAGTTTTTCTTTAAGAAATACTTCACCTGATGTGGTTACAATATAATTATTACTATCGCTTTTGTTTGCTGCAATAATATTTTCAGAAGTAAGAAAATCTTTGATTTTAACTCCCAATTCTCCAGCGAGATGGTCATAACAAGTTCTAGCTTGTTTTAACTCTTTTTTTGCAAAATGCTGATTATAGCTTTTTGTAGGTTCAAGTGGTGAGTAGTTGCTTAAAATTTCAAACAGCTCAGGTGTTATAGTATCTGAAATAGAGTAGTATCTAAATTTGCCATATTTTGTAACAGTAGTAAGGTTAGCTTCTGTTAGTAATTTTAGATGGTAGCTGACAGTATGCTGCTTTAATTTTGTAAAAGATGTAATTTCATTCACAGTATAAGCACGACCATCCATTAAAATATCTAAAATAGTGACTCTAGATTTATCGGATAAAAGCCGTAAAATAGTTGTAACGTTTGGTGAATTCATAAAAAAACCTTCCTGAAATTCCATATATCGATGAATTTCTATTAATTATTATAATATAATTTATTCACACAGTAAATAAAGAGTGATTATTCAGATAATTACAACAATATTCTAAACAGAATTCTTTATATTATTGTGAATAATTTATGGAGGTAACTGGTATGTCAGTCAAAAAAATTGCTACTCCAGCAACAGTTGTTGAAGGACGCTAATTCCAGCTTGGGGTATTTTCCTATTTGGAGATACCTATAAAAAATACCCATGTTTTATTATTAGGTTTAGGTGGTATCGGTTCAAATATTTGTCTTTCGTTATCTGAACTTGGTATTGGTAAGATAACAGCTGTTGATTTTGATAAAGTTGAAAGAAGTAATTTAAATAGACAGGTTTTATATAATAGTGATGATATTGGTGAACTAAAAACAAAGGCGGCAAAGAGTTTTATTAATAAGTTTAATCCTAATGTTGACTTTACAACAATAACACAAGAAATTTCTTCAGCTGAAGATGTCGAAAAATTAATCATCGATACTAATTGTGATATTGTTGTAAATATTGCCGATTATCCGACTGGTTATATTGATTTTTGGGTAAATCAAGCCTGTGTAAAGCATAATAAAGTATGTTTTTCTGCTTTAGTTGGTAAAAAGAATGGCCGAGTTTATTCCATTATTCCCCATCAATCAGCTTGTTTCTACTGTCAGTATATGAATGATATTGAAAAAATTCCTGAATATGAAGAAGAATTAAAAGCTATCAGAAATATTCGGACAGAAAAAGAGCTATCAATGTATAGAACACCTAATGGAGCTTTAGGAGCATCTTGTTTGTTTCATGGATATTTTATTGCTACCGAAATTATGCGATATGTATTTTGGGGTAATGATAAGCTTCTAACGTATAATAAGGCGTTTAGCATTGATTTCTTGACATTTGAGCAAAAGTTTACTAACTTACATAAATACGATAATTGTCCAGTATGTGGAAAGGATTTAGAAAAATATGAAAACGCTAAGAGTTGATAGTTTGTCAAAAAATTATGGAAACTATAGGGCTGTTAAGGATATAAACTTTACTGTAACATCAGGTGAATGTTTAGGTATTTTAGGTATTAATGGTGCTGGTAAAACGACGACCTTAAAGATGATTTACTCAGCTAATAAAATAACAAGTGGTGACGTGTATATATTGGAAAAAAATATTAAATCTTTAAGTGATAGGGGAAAATCAAAATTAGGCATTGTGGCACAAGAGGATATGCTTGATACTACATTAACCGTATTTGAAAATTTGATTGCTCATGGTATTTGTTATGGTATAGATTCTAAAGAACTAAAGAATCGAACCAAGGAACTCTTAGAGTTTGTCCAACTTGATAACCATGCTAATAAAATGGTTGGTGAGTTATCAGGAGGTATGAGGAGACGAGTTGTCCTTGCACGAGCTTTAATCAATAATCCTGAAATAATCATATTAGATGAACCGACTGTTGGACTTGATATTCAATCTCGTAATATAATCTGGAATAAGTTAGAGGTGTTAAAACAACAGGGAGTATCTATAATTATTACTTCTCATTATATGAATGAAATTGAATTTCTTGCTGATAGAATAGCTATCATTGATTCAGGAGTAATAAAAGATGAGGGAACAATTAATAGTTTGTTAAATAAGTATCATGAAAAGGATATTGAAGAACTATTTCTTAAATTGACTAGCTCAAGTAAAGGGGGAGAAAGTGTTTAAAGTTTCGTTTAAATCAATTTATTATGTTGTTGTTAGAAACTATATGAGTTTTAAATCCTTGTTTAAAATTGCTATAGTTCCTAATTTAATTGACCCTCTATTTTATCTATTGGCAATGGGATTTGGTGTAGGTTCTTATTTAACTAATATTAATGGAATGACTTATACTACTTTTGTTATCACAGGGCTAATTGGAGCTACTGCAATGACTGCTTCTACATCAGAGGCGACAGTAAATGCTTTTATTCAATACAAAATTGAAAAGACTTATGATGCTATGTTGATGACACCAATTAATTTACAAGACATTGTAGTTGGTCAGGCTATTTGGTCTGGAGCTAGAGCTGTTATTTTTGGCGGTATATTTTGGATTGTTTCTGTTTTCATAAGTCAGACATTTAACCTTTACATGTTGCTTATTATTCCTCTTCTCTTTTTGATTGGTCTAGTTTTTGGACTTATTGGTTTAACATTTACTTATCTTGCTCCTTCCAGAGAGTTTCTGAATTATTACAATACACTAATCATTAGACCATTATATATGTTTTCAGATACCTTTTTCCCAATTGATTCTATTCCAGAATCTTTTCAAAAACTGACATGGATTTCGCCATTGTATCATGCTACAAATATTGTAAGAGCTATTTGGCTAAAGGATTTTACTATGGCACCTCAACACCTACTTTGGTTAATTGGCTGTACAGTAATATTTTATTTTATCCCTATTTTCGTTATTTACAAAAAATATTATAAATGAGCATCAATAAACGACTTATGATACTAAGTCGTTTTTATGTTATTTAAATCATTTTGTAGCTAGTTTTCACTGGTTGCTCTTAGAATGCTTCCATTTTTATTTGCTTCCCACCACCTCAACTGACGTTCGCTACTATCTATCATTTCCAAAATAGAGCTCATCTTTCACTGATTGAGGAAGTTCTGTTGCTTGTATTGCTTTTCAAACTGTAGGAATCGCAATATATTTTTTCTCCTCTATCAATAATAACTGAAGTATACTTTCAATTTACCCATTTTGTTTGTATGAGTCAATCAATTTACTAATTTTGGTTATCTTATATACCTTACAGGCGCTGTATCAGTAAATTTTGTGTAGACTAAAAATACTCAATATTTTTCTTTAACTCTTTGTCTTCTCCACCACCACTTGCACTTCCAGCTTGCTTTGTTTTCTTAAATAATTATTCTCTGAAAATGTCATCCATCAGAAGCTTAAGGGTTGCATTTTCGTCAGCACCCAATAGAAATGAATATAACTCCCCAGAAGAAAGCAAATCTATTGCAATCTTTAATTTTCTTTCCATGAAGCTTAACCATCTAGAATGCAAAAAAAAAATCTTTCTTATCCCCGAATATATCATAATATTTAAAATCTTTACATCCCGTATTATAAGGCGGTTCAATATAGATAACATCAATTGCATCTGCATATTTCTTCTTCAAGACCTTATTTCAGAAGCTCTTATACATAAGCAATAGCTTTTTCCTTCTCGTTCTTGCGAAGATCCTCGTTAAAGTCCTGTAACATTACAAACACTCCCTTTCTCAAAAAAGAGGATGTTTTCATGTACGCCGAAAAGAGGTAGAAAACTACCTTATTGTTGCTTGTTGCTAATAGTAGCATGTTCCAAATCTCCTCGCCAAATGGATTCTTTACTGTGCTAGTATATCACGAAAGACTTTAGAAAAAATTTAATATTCCTGAAAGAAAAAATGGCCCAGCAAGTCATTTTTCAGGGTATTTCAGGGCTTAATTTCATAGAAAATCATCTAAAAATCTCGTCATAGCAAGCTTCATGATAGTGGCTTACCAAGTTATATATTTGCACCTCAATCAGGATTACAATGAGAATGTACTTAGCTAAGACAGTCCATCTCATGACTCAAACTGAGCAAATTACTGCAACGCATTTCAAGACCCATACGGAGGTAAATGATATGGCAATTAAAACCAAACACAGGAAAGGTGGCTACTCTGCCACAACTGCAACGGAATATGTGAGTCCTACAAAGCCAATTCACAGCCTGAGCACCGAATTAGAACCCCAGCAACTCTTTGAGGATGGGAAGCCAACAGGTGAAATCATTGCATACAAGGCAACTTTCATTCAGGAAGGACTGGAACCCTTCCAAGTCAAGTTTGAAGACAAGGTCAAACTCCCTGACTTTTTGAGCTTGGTTCAGTTCGATAACCTTCAAGCTGTCGAAGTGCGCTACAATGTCTACTTCAAAGCTGATGGTATCAAGGAGGTCAAATAATGGCAACTAAAGCAGATACCGTCCTACAATCTTACCTGCTCCAGAGCCTGAACATGGCTCTTGGAGCTCTGATGCAGGGTGAGACAAGTTATACAAATAGCTTCAATATTGTGATTCAAGAGGATGGCTTCATCTTCATTCCTAGGCTTCCTTGCGCCTATATCCTTGATGATGAGCTTTACAATAAAATCTTCTTGATTGCTAACGCTTCACTCTACCCACACTACACTTTACTGAAACAGAATGCCACCTACTTTGTCCCTCTAAAGACTAATGATATTCATGTTCAGCGTGGACTCTTCTTTCCATGGAAAGTGGGTATCTCGAAACGCTTGGTTATTTCTGACCTTGACAAGTACACTAGCGACTTACCAAAGAATCAGATTCCAATTATGGAAAATTTTGCTCTAAATCTTGATAAGGTCAATCATATGGCTATCTGTGGAAACAGCGGTTCAGGTAAAAGCTATGCTCTCACCTACCTACTTTCTGTTCTTAAAAATCAGTCAGATTTGATTATCATTGACCCAAAATTTGATTCTCCCAGTCGTTGGGCTCGTGAACATCAAATTGCGGTCATCCATCCTGTAGAAAATCGCTCTAAATCTGACTTTGTATCAGAGGTCAATGAGCGTTTGAGTCAGTGCTTGAATCTGATTCAACAACGGCAGGCAATTCTATATAATAATCCACGTCATGAGTTCACACATCTAACCATTGTCATGGATGAGGTTCTCGCACTTTCTGAAGGAGTTAATAAGACCATCAAGGATTCTTTCTTCTCCCTCTTGTCACAAATCGCTCTACTTGGACGAGCTACTAAGATTCACTTGCTTTTGGTCAGTCAACGCTTTGACCACACGACTATCCCGATTTCTGTGCGTGAACAACTCAATGTTCTCATCCAGATTGGAAATATCAACAAGAAAACAACTCAATTTTTGTTTCCCGATCTCGACCCTGAAGGCATCGTCATTCCTATTGGACACGGTACAGGCTTGATTCAGGTAATTGACAATGAACATCCTTATCAGGTACTCCCCTTACTTTGTCCTACTTACTATACTACGGAGGGTATTCACTAATGATGAAGAAATCATTCTTTATGAGGACTTATAACCTCAATATCTACTTAATCCTGTTTTCACTTTTAACAGGATTCCTTGGATGGTCATTAGCCTTTCTAGCAGGTACAGTTGACCTCACTCTTCCCATTAGCCTTAATCTCTCACAAGTCAACGTCTATCTAGCTATGGGTAGCCACTACTCTTATATGGCTATGACCTACTTACTTGCTACTTTGCTTGCATCAGTTGCGCTTGAAATTGTGAATCGAGTACGATTTGATAGTTTACTCAACTATTTTCAATCTATCTACCACACCTTC
This sequence comes from Streptococcus jiangjianxini, assembly GCF_040225085.1. NCBI lineage: Bacteria > Bacillati > Bacillota > Bacilli > Lactobacillales > Streptococcaceae > Streptococcus > Streptococcus jiangjianxini. Next base: position 181,305 of record NZ_JBEHGL010000003.1, read on the forward strand.
AAGCTCCGTACCTTCCTAACACAACGAGAAAAGTCGGAGAAGGTCACTACCATTGACAACCAAACTATTACCACCTATAACCCAATCAATAGCAGTTTTAACCGCTGTGCTCATAAGAGCGTAGTAGACATCCAAAAAGATGAAGTCAAAGTCTTCATCAAGGTTACTAGAGACCAGCAGGGGCAAAAAGTCTTGGGTGACATGATTTCCCAACTCAAAGAAGAAGTTTCTAGCCAGCACTCTGACTACTACTTCTCAGCCCCTAATCGGGTTCGTAACAACCTATGGTTAGTTGGTAAAAGACGGTAAAAGAGGGAGCTATGGCTTGCGTTAAGCAGTAGCCAAATAGCTCCCTCTTTTCCATTGACCAAGATAATTGGGGTTACTACGACCCCCCCAATTATCCAATAATCAGTAATCAAAAACCAGAAAGGCATGTAAATATATGACCAAAGAGCAACGCTCAAGCAAGTGGACATTCCTTTTCTACAAAGAGAGTGCCCCTGCTGACTATCTTGAGGTACTTGAAGAATTACACATCCCCTTCATTCTGAGCCCTTGGCACGACAAAGACATCAATCGACAAACAGGAGAACTGAAAAAAGCTCACAAACATGGAGCATTCTTCTTTGATTCACTCAAGAGCTACAAGCAAGTATCTGAGTTAATCAAGGATAAATTGAATGGTCCTGCCCATGTGGAGGTTGTCCAATCTCCTAAGGGTCTCTTCGATTACTTCACTCACGCTGAAAATAAAGACAAAACCCAGTATGATGTGAATGACATTGAGGTGGGTTGTGGCTTCAACCTTGATAAGTTTCTTGTAGAGATGAACTCAGATGAGTTTATGCACGAAGTCGTGGACATCATCGAACAAAATGACTTCACTGAATTTGAAGAATTGGTTTGGTACGCTCGTGCAAAACATACACCACTACTTGGGCTTATTATTGAACGCACCTACTTCTTCGCCAAATATCTTGATTCACGTCGATGCAACCCACAACGTAATCAAACAAAGAAAGGTGATGCGAATGATTGATATTGTAGACAAAAACGACCTGATGGCATTAACAGGTTACTCTCAAAGTCAATGTAAGAAGTTGATTCGAGAAGCCAAAGCTAATTTAGTTTCAAGTGGGTTCTCTTGGTATGATAACAAGCGTGTCGGACGTGTCCCTATCAAAACTATCGAAGACATTCTCGGCTTTCAGATATCTAGAAAAAATGGTATAATTTATGATGTACTTCAAAATGCTGATCTACATGATACAGGAGAACAGCAATGACAGTTACAAAACTAAAAAACGGAAAATGGCTCGTAGATATTAGTGATGGCTATAGTCACTTAACAGGCAACCGCATCCGTCACCGTAAAAAAGGATTCAGGACTCGCAAAGAAGCTGAGCAGTACGAAGCTGATTATAAAATCAAGCAACTTCATCAAGTTAAACCCAAAGACCGACTGAGTATCGCATACCTCTATTCACTTGTTCGCCGAGAAGATGAACTAAGGGGAAATAAAAGAGGAACAGTCGATACACAAGAATCCTACTATACCCAGTATGTTTCTAAATTTTTCGCTTATGCTGATATGAAACTAGTTACTATCAATGATGTTAAAGAATATCGTGACTGGCTAATTCAGACACCAAGCGTAAAAGGTGGAACTTTGTCAAACAGTCATATCAATCAACAAATGATTTTTATCCATAAGTTGTTTGAAGTGGCAATCGCTAAACGATTCAGAAGTGATAACCCGTGTAATGGACTTAAACGTTTGCCTGAGCAACACAAGGATATGTCCTATTATACACCTGAACAGTTTAAAATCTTTGATAGTTGTTTCACCAAAGATGAATATAGATTTCAGCTACTCTATCGGGTATTAATGTTTACAGGTGTTCGGCTTGGAGAAGCTTTAGCTCTCACTTGGAACAAAGTGAATCTTGACGAGAATTATATCGATATTGTGTATAGTGCCTATTATCGTAATAATCAAGTTCATATTGGAACAGTGAAAACAACTCAATCACGAAGACGGATTTACATTCATTCTTCATTTGCTGAAGAGTTGAGACTATGGAAAGAACAACAGGGCGAACTCCTTTCAGAGTTCACAGATGACCTTGAAAGTCTTCAAATCTTTCAAAACTCTCCTGAAATCCTAACTTCTGCCAATGTCACCAATTTCAAGACAAAACTGAAGAAACGTTTACCTGAGAATATCGAGATGATTCGTAATCATGACTTCAGACACTCACACGCTGCTTTCTTAATCAGTCAAGGTCTACGGAGCGGAGAAGGAAAAGATTATATCTTCTTCACTCTCATGAAGCGTTTGGGACATTCATCCATCAATACAACAATCAATGTTTACTCGCATCTTTTCCCATCACAACAAAAAGAGGTTGCCAACGCATTTGATTACTTTTAAAAAAGTGGTCACGATTGGACACCATTTCAAAACCAAAAGGGTCTAAACCCTTGATACGAAAGGAATCTAGAAAATCTTATGATGAATATGCAAAATATGATGAAACAAGCGCAGAAACTCCAAAAGCAAATGGAGAAAAAACAAGAGGAGCTTGCCGCTACCACGTTCACTGGTAAATCAGCTCAAGACTTGGTTGTCGTTGAATTCTCAGGCGATAAAAAATTAACCAATATTACTTTCGCTGAAGCTGTGGTTGATCCTGAAGATGTGGAAACACTTCAAGACATGACTACACAAGCTATCAACGATGCCCTTAGTCAAATCGATGCTGCTACCCAAAAAACAATGGGAGCTTTCGCCAATAAATTACCATTCTAATGCTAACAAAAAGCCTTCTCATATGGAAAAGGCTTTTTCTAGTCTTCTTTGGCTAATTCCAAACACGACGATTTAACCTGACAATGAGGACAGGTTAATTTCCTAGTCTTAGGTGTGTGCGGTGCCTTGGCAAATTCCCAATAATTAGGTTGAAAAGTCTGATGACAATTTGGACAGAGATACACTAATTGTTTATAAAAGTAATAGGTCGCCCAAATAAGACCTAAGACATAAATCACCCCAACCATTGCAGCCAATACTTTTAGCCACTCTAACTGTGGAAATTGCTTAGTCAACCAAATGCTAGCAAGCAATCCTATGACAAATGTAAACATTGTAGCCAACATTTTCAATTGAAGCTTGCGATGTAATGTTTTATTTTTCATGATGATCGACATATCTTGTAAACTTGCAACAGAGTAATCTTCTTGCCGTTCTAGCTTGTCAAGTAGGTTGACAGCAGTGTCAAGTTTAAGCTGCTTTTGGTCAATTTCTTGCCTCAATTCAATGATATGACTTTCTAATAGTAATTGTAGAACTTGTTCTGAATGGTCTTCTGCCAAAATATCTTGGATAGCTTTCAGTGAGAAGTCGAGTTCTCTCAAAAAACATATCCATTTGAGCTGCTCTAAATCCTTATCAGAATAGCGTCTGCGACCACCTTCTGTTAAGTCACTTGGTGTCAAGATACCACGTTGATCGTAATATTGAATGGTCCGAATGGAAACCCCTGCCAGTTTAGCCATTTCCCCTGTTGTGTAGGTTACAGACATCTCTCCACCTCCTTTATGGTAAGATACAAAGCTTCCAAACTCTGTTCTTCTGTAGCTTACCATATCACCCAAGGTCACAAACAAGACCTAACCTAAGGTGATTTTTATCTTTTTTTAAAAATAGCAGAGCCATTAATCAAAAAAGCCACCTAAAGCAGCAAACGGATTGTCACCATGACTTTCTTTTTGCTCTGATAAATAAGACTTGTTGCTGTCCAACTCATAAAAGGCTTCATAAACACGTGCTGTCATTCTAGCGTCTTCAAGACTATCATGCCCCTTACCAGAAATACCCAGAAAATCAGCCACCGTCTGTAAACGTAAGTTAACAATCCCGTTAAGGTCCGTACTGCGACGGTCAAAGGCTTCATCATAAAGATCAACTGCATAATGATCCGATAAATCCAGACCATTTTCAGCTAAAATCGGTAAATCCGACTTGTGGGCATTGTAACCAACAAGAGAAAATCCATCAACAAAAGCTGAAAAATCAGCCAGTACCTTGTCTAGCTTAGGCGCCTGAGTGATTTTATCAGCTGTAATCCCTGTCAAGCCATTGATAAAACTTTGCAAAGGAACATCACTATAGACATAGCTATCAAAATGGTCAACTTCCTCATGATTGACAAACTTGACCGCTGATAGTTGAATGATATGACTGACCTCGTTTACTGTGTTAAATTCTAAATCAAATGCCACATATTGGTTTAAATTTTCCATTATTTGTCTTCCTCTTCTTCTAAAAAAGACCCTTACGGGTCAGGTTATCTATTTTTTTTAAACATGCGAGTAAACAGCCCTTTTTTGACAGCTTCTTCATGTTTTTCTTGAATTTCTTGCGCTTCCGTTCGAGCTTGATTAGCCTCTTCTTTAGCTTCTTCCAATTCTAACTTTAAGGTTTCTTTATCCTGCATAGCTGTTAGAGTTAATTGCTGTTGCTGATCGATTTGTTTGTCTTTTTCAGCAATCTGAACATCCTTGACCCGCATTTGTTCATCTTTAGCAGCAATCTGAGCATCTTTAGCCTTCAACTGCTCATAAAGACGGGTGATTTCAGAATTCTTCTCATCAACCAGAAGCTCTAAAACCTCGCGTTGCTTTGTTTCTTCGTCAATAGGATCATCTTCAAAAATGGTCTTTTTGTAGATTTCCTCCAATTTAATAAGTCCCTTGCGATTGACAACCGTAACCCCTTTTTCATTTTTTTCGATGTCTTCTTCAGGAAGTGTCTTAATACGATTGTTAACCGCTTGACGACTAACGCCTAAAATTTCAGCTAATTCACTGACAGTCTTTTCAATAGCCATCTTACCCTCTTTTTACTGATTTTTCTTATAAAAATAGTAACACAAAGGCTTTTTGATGTCAATTTATCCTTGACTAGGCGCTTTACAAAATCATCCCTTACTATTTTCACTCTAAAATTGTGCTAAAATAAGAGTATGACACATTTTGATACTATTATTATTGGCGGGGGGCCTGCTGGTATGATGGCGACCATCTCTAGCGCCTTTCACGGTAAAAAAGCTCTCTTACTCGAAAAGAATCGTCGTCTTGGTAAAAAATTAGCTGGCACAGGAGGTGGCCGTTGTAATGTCACCAATAGCGGAACACTTGAGGATCTCATAGCAGGTATCCCTGGCAACGGACGTTTTCTTTATAGCGTCTTCTCCCAGTTTGACAACTATGACATCATCGCTTTCTTTGAAAATAACGGCGTCAAACTAAAAGAAGAAGATCACGGACGCATGTTTCCTACTACGGACAAATCACGTACCATTATCCAAGCTTTGGAAAATAAAATTCTAGAACTAGGGGGCCAAATCAAAACTCAGTTTGAAGTCGTTTCGGTTAAAAAAAATGATTCTGTTTTCATTGTCAAATCTATCGATACCGAATTCACTTGTGACCAATTGATTGTGACTACCGGAGGAAAAGCCTATCCTTCGACTGGTTCGACTGGTTTTGGACACGATATCGCTCGCCATTTCAAATTGGAAGTTACCGACATTGAGGCCGCTGAGAGCCCCCTTTTGACAGATTTTCCGCATAAACCCTTACAGGGCATTTCCCTCGATGACATCACTCTCTCTTATGACAAGCATGTCATTACCCATGATTTGCTCTTCACCCACTTTGGTCTGTCTGGACCTGCTGCCTTGCGCATGTCTTCTTTTGTTCGTGGTGGCGAAATCCTCTCACTGGATGTGCTCCCAAAAATGACGAGAGAAGATATCAACCAGTATCTCACAGAAAATCGTAACAAGTCGATCAAAAATGGTCTCAAACCCCTTATTCCTGAACGTCTAGCTGAATTTTTCTCAGAAGGATTTCCCGAAAAAATCAAACAAATGGATCCTAAACAAACCGAGCGTTTAGTGGACAAACTCAAGACAACCCAGATTCCTGTCACTGGTAAGATGAATCTAACCAAGTCCTTTGTGACTAAAGGAGGAGTCGATCTGAAAGAAATCAATCCTAAAACTCTTGAAAGTAAGAAAGTTCCTGGGCTGCACTTTGCTGGTGAAGTATTAGACATCAATGCCCACACGGGCGGCTTTAATATCACTTCTGCCCTTTGTTCTGGCTGGGTAGCTGGTGCCCTTCATTATTAAGCGCTAAAAAGTAACAAGTTTTCCTTGCTACTTTTTTTATTTTTTGATAAACTTTAATAGTTAACCAGTTAAGTAAAATCGCAGGAGGTCAATATGGCAAAAAAATCTAAAATAGCTCGTTACGAAAAACAATTACAATTAATTGAACAATACGCTGACTTACGTCGTGAGTTAAAAGCAAAAGGTGATTATGAGTCTCTTCGTAAATTACCTCGCGATTCAAACCCAAACCGTTTGAAAAATCGTGATAAAATCGATGGTCGTCCACATGCTTATATGCGTAAATTTGGTGTCAGTCGGATTAACTTCCGTCAATTAGCTCACAAAGGACAACTTCCAGGTGTTAAAAAAGCCAGCTGGTAGTTATCAGTCGATGATAAGTTGCTAACTGCATTTTTCCCTTTGATGTAGCTATTAACCCTATCATCCTAGTATATTATAAAGTTTTTATCACCAAAAAGGTGTCGGGCTAGTCATCGACACCTTTTTGAGTACCTTATAGGATCGCTTTTAAGGCATCCATATCTTCTTGCTTCGTTGACCAGCTTGTTACGAAACGAACCACAGTATGATGCTCATCATATTTTTCCCAGAGGCTCACAACTACTTTTTCTTGTAGTTCTTTTAACCTTTTATTTTCGATAATAACGAACTGTTGATTGGTTGGACTTTCCAAATAAAAGCGATAGCCTTTTTCTTTGAGAATTGTTTTTAATTGCTCAGCAAAGTGTAAAGCTTGTTGACCTATCTTCAGGTATAAGTCATCTGTGAAGAATTGTTCAAACTGAAGACCAACCAAACGTCCTTTAGCTAAGAGTGCACCGTGCTGTTTCACCATAGCTGAAAAATGCTTAGGCATATTAGTCTTCGTATAAATCAAGGCTTCCCCAATTAGGGCGCCAAGTTTCGTACCACCGATGTAAAAAACATCACAAAGTTCAGCAATATCTTTCAGAGTAACATCAGTATCCTGAGCAGCCAGTCCATATCCAAGACGGGCACCATCGAGGAAAAGCGGAATATCATATTGGTGACAGACTGACGCTAAAGCTGTCAATTCTTCCTTGCTATACAGTGTGCCATACTCAGTTGGATGAGTGACATAAACCATCCCCGGAAAGACCATATGCTCAAAGGTATCATCATTGTAAAAATCCACCAAATAATCTGATACGACTTTTGCAGAGAGTTTCCCATTTTGATGTGGTAATGTGATGACCTTATGTCCGACAAATTCGATAGCTCCTGCTTCATGCGTCGCAATGTGTCCCGTATCTGCTGAAATCACACCTTCGTAAGATTTCAATAAACTCGCAATCGCTACTTGGTTGGTTTGAGTGCCACCCGCTAAAAATTGTACTTGAGCATGGGGGCAATCAATAGCCTGGCGAATGTTTTTTATAGCTTGGTCTGTGTAATCATCAAAGCCATAGCCTGCTTGATTGACTTCATTAGTATCGACAATAGCCCTTAAAAGTTTTGGATGAACCCCTCCATTATAATCATTTTCAAAATGTAACATAGGCACCTCTTTTCTTACCAAAATTGTACTAAAATTCTCTTAGAATACCAAGCGTAACACAGCTATGGTGACAACCCCTGTCAAAACCGACAGCAAAATATTTTGGCGCTTAGTCGCCACCCAAAAAGTCGGTATCACCGCTAATAGGTCCAACCAGTTGAATTGTGGCAAATGGCCTCTTTGTCCCTTAACTAAACTAGATAGGGTCAAGGCAAAAATAATGCTAATCGGTAGGTAATTAAGGAAACGAATCAGCGGTTCTGGAAGTCCTTTATACTTTGTCAAAATAAACGGGAAGATTCTAGGAATCCAGGTGACTAATGCCCCAAGGAATATCCCCAATAAAATGGTCTTAGTTGTCATCCATTCTCACCCCCACTTCACATCCCACTAAGGTCGCCGCTAAAACAGCCATTGAGTCTGAAAGAATAATGGTCAAAAGCAAATACGATACTGCAACAGCACCTAAAATCATCGCTATCTTCTGACCCCCTAACCAATGCAGCATCCCCGTCAGCTGACTCGCAAAAATAGATACAAACATGGCTACTAAAGCAAAGTCTAAGCCTAGTGACACAGGATCTGGAATATAAGAACCAACAAGCGTTCCAAAGACAACTGACAAAACCCAGCTTAAATAAGCAATAATATTATTACCATGCATCCAAGACGTTGAAATATCCTTCCGACGAACCTGCTCACTTAACAAAACACCGTAACTTTCATCTGTTAGCAAGGTCCCGATTCCAATGCCTTGAATCAAAGAAACTTTTTTAAAGATGGTTGTCACATGCAGACTCATCAAAAGGTGACGCAAATTGATTAAAAAAATTGTAATCGTTAAAGAAAACAAACTAGCATCGGCTAAAGCTAGTGCAGCAAAGGCAAATTGTGATGACCCTGCATAAATAAAAAGACTCATCAATCCCATTTCCCAAGTAGTCAACCCACTACTAGAACCGACAACACCACAAGCAAGGCCAATAGAGACATATCCAACCGCCGTTGGCAAAGAGGCTTTTGCCCCTCTAAGAAATTCTCTTTTATCCATAAGCCTCCTTCATCCCCATCTTTAATTTTCAGAATATTTGTTAATTATAACAAAAACACAACTTGAACTCAAGCTGTGTTGATAGGTCCTAAGCTTCGTAAGCTGGAAAGGCTAGGCTGGGTTTGGCATTTAAATCAAGCCCAGCAGTGCGGTTTAACTCATATTCAACTGCCGCAGCAAAGGCAATCATTCCAGCATTATCTCCACAAAGGCGCAATGGAGGAATGATGACATCAATATCTTTTATTTCTTCAGACAAGCGTTCACGTAAGCCCGCATTGGCGGCAACACCACCAGCAACGACTAAGGTTTTAACAGGATACATGTTCAAAGCCTTTTTCGTTTTGGCTAAAAGGACATCCATGACAGAGGCTTGAAAAGAGGCACATAGATCTTCCAAGATCAAGTCTTCTCCTTTTTGAGCTGCATTGTGATGTAGATTGATAAAGGCAGACTTCAAACCAGAGAATGAAAACTCCAAATTGTCTTCCTTTATCATAGCTCTTGGGAAATCATACACGTCTTGTCCCTGATGAGCTAGTTGGTCAATTTCACGTCCAGCTGGATAAGTCAAGCCCATGACACGCCCAACCTTGTCATATGCCTCACCAACCGCGTCATCACGGGTTTCACCAACAATATGATACTGACCAGGCTCAGAAACATAGACAAGTTCCGTATGTCCGCCTGATACTAAAAGTGCCATCAGCGGATAGGTCAACTCCTTTTGTTCACGCGCAGCCATTAGATGCCCAGCCATATGATTAACTGGAATCAAAGGCAATCCATGCGCCCAGGCAAAGGCTTTCGCAGCAGAGAGACCAACGAGTAAGGCTCCTACGAGACCAGGTCCATATGTCACTGCTACTGCCGATAAGTCCTTAGCTGTAACCCCGGCTTCCACTAAAGCATCCTCAATACAGGTCGTAATCACTTCGACATGGTGACGACTGGCTACCTCTGGAACCACACCTCCAAAACGCTTATGACTCTCTACTTGACTAGCAATAATATTACTCAATAATTCTGATTCATTTTTTAGAACAGCCACACTAGTCTCATCACAAGAACTCTCAATGGCTAAAATATAGCGATCAGACATGTTAACTCCTTCTCCTAACACTACCTTGCTTCTCGTTTCATCAATACAGCATCTTCTATGGGACGATGATAATAATTCTTTCGATAACCTACCTTCTTAAAGCCAAATTGCTGATAAAGATGTTGAGCTTTTATATTAGACGTTCTAACTTCCAAAAAAATAGGTTCATCTATGGCTTCCAAGTTTGCCATTAATTGTTTGGATAATCCTCTACCCTGATAAGCTGGCAACACAGCAATATTGGTTAACTCCATCTCTCCAAAAAGCCCTTGAAGAGCCAAAAAACCAACAATCTGATCATCCTCAGATAGAAAAAAATAATCTGTATTGTTTTGATTATAATCAGCCAGAATCTGCTGCCTAGACCAGGGTGACTGACCATAAACATCCTCTAGGATCTTAAATATCCCCTCAATGAGCTGATTTTTTGAGAGGTTAGACCCGCTTGATATAGTCATCTCTCTTACCCGCTTGATTGTTTTTTAACCAAATTTCTTCCGCTTCTACCTTCTTTAAGTAATTGGGCAAGAAAGCATCAACATCAGCACTAGGCAAACTCAAGGCTAATTTTCCAATCTCATAAGCTGATGGAAGACTAGTTTCATAAGTAGCCTCCGGGAAATCCGTCGCAATCGTCTCCACAAAAGCATCAACTTCTCCAACGAAACAAACGTGATCATAGGATTTAGCCTGTTCGATAATTTCATCAATACTGGCATAATGATCCTCTGCAATAGCTTGTCCACCTTGATAAAAACCAACGTAAGCATGCTGACGCCGTGCATCTATGAGTGGCACTAACACAGCAGATGAAGCCACTGGTAAGGCTAAAGCCTGTAAACTAGACACGCCTACCAACTCAATTTTGAGGCTATAAGCCAGGGTTTTAGCTGTTGCTACCGCCACACGAAGACCCGTATAGGAACCCGGTCCCTGCGCCACTGCAATACGATCCAAATCAGCAGGTTGCCAACCAACTTGTTGCATGAGAAAATCAATCACTGGCATCAAACTGATGCTATGATTTTTCTTAACGGTGAGACACGTCTCTGCTTGTAATTGTTCACCGTCTAAAAGCGCTACTGCCAAAGTTTGGTTTGAGGTATCAAATGCTAAAACTTTCATGAGAACTTCCTTCTTGTTTAACTATTCCTTTATTATATCACATTTGTAAATAGCCTAGTTCTGGAAAGTTTTCTCGTCACGACAAACGCATGAAGAAACCATCGTTTTCAGATAACAGTTTCATAAAATAAGTTTGACCCCTTTGCTATACTAAAGATAGTGGAGGATTTTGTTATGAATGAGATACTAGATTTCTTGATAGATGTTCGCGATGACAGAGAAGCATGGAAAATTAAACACCGCTTATCAGATATTGTATTGCTTATTTTCTTCGCACGCCTATCAGGTGCAGAATATTGGGACGAAATCGAGGAGTTTGGGAATGCCTATGAGTCTTCCTTGCGAACTGTGTTGGAGTTAGAAAATGGGGTTCCGTCTCACGATACGCTACAACGTGTCTTTGCCACCCTAGATCCTCAAGTTCTAGTAGAAGTGACGCAGATGTGGT